>JACQAF010000300.1 GCA_016195145.1 Rhodospirillales bacterium | reverse complement strand
TCCGTCCCCAGCCCGACGTTGCGGCGACGCCTCGGCGATAACGCCGCTGGCGACGCACGGCAGGCGGATTTCGAATCGCGCGCCGCCCGCCGGCAGATTGCTCGCCGTGATCAAGCCGCCCATGCCGGTGACGATGCTGTAAGCGATCGACAGGCCCAGACCGGTTCCCTTGCCGGCTTCCTTGGTGGTAAAAAACGGCTCGAAGAGACGTTCGAGAATTTCGGGCGGCAACCCTTTCCCGTTGTCGGCGACCGCGATGAGGACGGTGCTCTCGCGCGGATCGTCGATCATCTCGACCTCGACGCGCAAGCCCGCCGGCGACCCGATGCCGCCCGCGACGCGCTCGAACAGCGCGTCGCGGGCATTGGCGAGCAGGTTGAGAAGCGCCTGCTCCATCCGGATGCGGTGGCCGCGAACCGGCCGGCTCGAATCCGGCAGGCGGACCACAAGATCGATATCGTCCATGCGGAACTGGTCGCGCACCAGATGAACCGCACCGAAGACGCATTCGGCCGGGTCGAAGGGCTCCGAATTGCCGGCGTCGCGACGCGAGAAAACGCGCATGTGGTCGATGATCTGGGCCATGCGCTTGGTCTGGTCGCTGATCAGCGCAAGTTGCTGGCCCTCGAATACGGCGTCGATCGCCCCCTCTTCGCGCAGGATCAGGCATGAATCGGCGGCCATGCGAATGATGTTGAGCGGCTGATTCAGCTCATGCGCCATGCCCGCAGCGACTTCGCCGAGCGTCGCCAGTTTCGAGGTCTGCATGATCTGGTTCTGGGCGATCTTGCGCTCCGAAACGTCGCGCATCACAAGCTGGATCGAGCGCGATTCTGCCTCGCCGAACGGGTTCGCCGCCAGCTCAATATCGATCAGGCGGTTGTTCTGCCGACGCAGTTTGATTTCCACCGGGGCGATTTCGCCGCCGCGGTCGAGCAAATCGGCGATCTGCTCGATGACCGCGCGTTCGTTATCGGCCTCGAGGAAGTTGAGGATCGACGCACCGATCAGCCGATCCGCCGACGCGGCCCCGAGAAGCTGCGCCCCGGCCGAATTAACGAACAAAATGCGGCCGCCGCTAACGATCATGATGCCGTCCGGCGACAATTCGACCAGGCGCCGGTAGCGGTTCTCGCTCTGCCGGAGCGCGGCCTCGGCGCGCTTGCGCTCGGTGATGTCGACGACCACGCCGGCGATGCCGACGGTCGATCCGTCAGCAAGGGCGAAAGTCGCCTTGTTGAAGATGACGTCATGCAAAAGGCCGTCGCCGAAGCGCAAATCGATTTCATAGCTTTGCTCGCCCGGCGCGTCGAATAGTTGGCGGTCGGCAGCCCAGTAGCGTTCGGCCGTCGCCTTGTCGAAAAAATCGAAAACCGTCTTGCCAATGACCTTTTCCTTGGGCACGCCGAGAACCGCTGCAAAGGCGCGGTTGCAACCGAGATAGCGCCCCTCCGGGTCCTTGTAATAAATCGGATTGGGCATCGTCTCGATCAAGGTGTCGAGGAACTCAACCTGGTTTTCGAGCGCCCGCTTGGTTTCCATCAGGGTTTCTTCGGCCCGGCGGCGCTCGGTCACATCGAGGCGGATCGACACCGTGCCGCCATCCTGGGTCTTGCGATCGAGCACCTGCATCCATCGCCCGTCGGCGAGCTGGAATTCCGTCATCCCGCCGCCGTTGCGGAATTTCGCCAGACGCTCGGCCAGCCAGTTTTCTTCCTGACCGCGCGCCGTTGCGATTTCGCCGACCGTCAGCTCGGCGCGAAGGATGTCCCCGATCTTCGTGCCGAGCACGAGATTCCGGCTGGCGGTATTCGACTGGAATTTCGTGATCTGGCTGTTCCACAGGACCAGCCGCTCCTCGGTGTTATAGAGGGCGAACCCGGCCGGAATGCTTTCGATGGCGTCAATCATCTGTGTGCGCGCCGCCGCAGCGCGCGATTCGGCCTCGACCTCGGCGGTGACATCGCGCCCCACGCCGCGATAGCCGACGAACTTGCCGCCCGCGCCGAACACCGGCCGGCCGCTGATCGTCAGCCAGCGCTTGTTGCCTCCTGCATCGAGCCGGCAATAAGAAAAATTGCGGAATGGCCGCCATGCGGCAAGATCGGCCATATGCCCCTGCCATTGCGGATCGCTGACGCCAAGCGGCGCCGTTTCCTCGCGCCGCTTGCCGTAGAAATCCGCTTCCGTCGAGCCGTACCGGCTGAGCACGCCTGGCGAAATGAACGTGTAGCGAAAATCGGCGTCCTGCTCCCACAGCCAGTCGGACGCAGCGGCGGCGAAATCGCGAAACCGCGTCTCGCTTTCCGCGAGGGCGAGATTCTTCGCAGCGAGCAGATGCGCGCTTTCTTGCAGTCGTTCCTGCGTATCCTGGACCCGTCGCACCAAAATCCACCCCATCGCCGCCATCAAGAGAAGAACGGCGCCGAGCCCCGGCAGCAGGTCGACGAACAACTGGTGCCCCGGCATCATTGGCGACCAGGCCAAGACGCCCAGCGTCGCTCCATCCGCCGAAATTAACCGAATTCCGGCCGATCCGGATGCCGCCGCATCGGGCATGACGATCCGCAGATCGCCAATCTGGCGCGAACGGCCGAAAGCCTCGAGAAAGGCCGGGTCCATCCGGCGCAAAAAGACAAGGACAGGCATGGCCTTGGTGGGCGACGTATCTGTCGTCCAGCCGGCGACCATTGCGGCGGCAGCGATTTGGATCGTATCGCCGAACCGGACCAACCCCGTCGCCGCTGTCGGCTCGTCGGCCGCCGCCGACCTCGAATTGGCGACAAGAATGTTCAGGCCGCCCTCGATCGCGGCAAGCGCATCGACATCCTGTCGCTTGCCATGAGTCGCCGCATAAACCGTACGGTTCTCGCCGTCGACAAGTATCACCGTCGAAACATCGAATTGACGGGCCACCCGGACGGCGAGTTCGGACACCGTTTTCTCCAAGGTTTCGGCTGGACCCAGTCGGCGAATCGCGTCTTCCTGCCGGGCATAATCCTTTGTAATGCGGCCGAATGCGTCTTCAATCGAGCCGAGGCCAGCGGCGACCGATACGACCGAGCTTTCCCGCGCGACCCGGTCTTCGGTCCGGCTGACCAGGAACAGAACGCCGAGCAGCAAGATACTGCCAACGATCAGCAGGATCGACAGAAGAAGGATCGGCACCCACCGGCGATAGCGCGATTCCCCGCTTCCGGCATCGGCGGGGAGCGAAGAAGCGTCGGGGCCGACCTGCATCGCTCGCCCTTAGCCCGCCGGGAGAAACAGGCTGTGGCTGTCCGCGCCGTAGCGCAGGAACAAGAGATTATAATTCGATCGTACGACCCGGATCAGGCCGACGATTTCGAGCGCGCTCGACGGCGGCGTCTTGCGCGCGACCGCAGCGGCAAGCATGGCGGCCCCTTCCCGATTCTGCTCCGCCATTTCAAGCAGCACCTTGTCGTCGGCCCCGCTTTGCGGCGCGTATTTTACGAGCTCGTCCACCGCCGCAACGATCCGGCGCGCCGCCGCGTCGAGCGTCGCGCGCTTGGCGTCGTCCAGCTGGGCGTCGGGGCTCAGCATGGCGTCGATCGCCTCGACGCCCTCGCGATAGCGCCCGACGTAATCCGCAAGATCCGTCACCTCGTTGCGCCGGCGCAGATCGGCCATGGCCGCGCCGATGCCGGCCAGCGCCGCCCGCGCCTCGGCCGTGCTCTCATTGGCCAGCGCCGCCTCCGCCGTTTCGGCCAGCGCGGCGATCCGCTTCAGCGTTTCCTTCCACGCCGGGTCGCGGGCATAGGGCGGCGGCGGATCGGTTTCGAAGCGGGCGACAAACGTCGCCCAGCGGCCGCGAAATTCGTCGACCCCGAGGCTGGCGACGCCGATATTGCCGGTGCGGCTGTACCATGTCGCCTCGCGCCAGGGTTGCATCGTCTCGTTGAGCGCATCGGCAAACTCGTCCGCCGAAACACCGCGCGAAGCAAAACCGGACACGGCCAGCACAAGGCCCGCAACCGCCATCCATCTCTTAACCATTTCGCCCTCCGGTCGGCACTGGGGGATTATAGACCGTCCCTCCTCCGGCGGCGAGATGTCCCGATACGGGCCTTAACCCCCGGCACGGCGCCGCAAATCGGCCAATAATTCGGGCGACACGGCGACCCCGTCGGCCTGCGCCCTGGCGCGCAGCTTGAGCCGGCGTTCGCCGGGCAGGCGGGTCCCCGGCTGGGCGAGGATGGCGCCGGCCAGGGTCTCGACCCGCGCCGCAAACCCCGCCCCGGCGAAGCGCCCGGGATCGATAACGAGGAAAAACTGGCCGACGCGCGGCGGCGGC
>JACQAF010000297.1 GCA_016195145.1 Rhodospirillales bacterium | reverse complement strand
CTCGTCGCAGATTGTGAGCAAGCTCGAGTCGCAAGGCATCCCGTTCGAGTTGCGTGGCGGCGGCGCGCAGATTTACGTGCCCAACGACCGCGCATTGCGCCTACGCATGAGCTTCGCCGAACAAGGCGTGCCGCGCGGCGGCTCGATGGGCTACGAGCTGTTCGACCGCTCCGATGCGATCGGCGCGACTAATTTCATGCAGAACCTCAACCTCGTCCGTGCGCTCGAGGGCGAGCTGTCGCGGACTATTTCCGCCCTCTCGGCGATCAGCAGCGCGCGCGTTCATCTCGTCATGCCCCGTCGCGATTTATTTAATCGCGAACGGCAGGAACCGACCGCCTCGGTCGTCCTCAAGATGCGCGATGTCGGCCGCCTGCCCAACGCCCAGGTGCAGGCGATCCAGCATCTTGTCGCCGCGGCGATCCCCGGCCTTAAACCTGGTCGGGTGTCGGTCATCGACGACCGCGGGACTCTTCTTGCGCGCGGCAAGGGCGACGGCGACGAGGCGGGAGCCGCCGGCGGGCCGGTCGATGATTTGCGCCGCAGCTATGAACAACGCGTGGCGCGGATGATCGAAGACCTGATCGAGCGTTCGGTCGGCCCCGGCAGGGTGCGTGCCGAAGTGACCGCCGACATGGATTTCGACCGCATCGTCACCAATACCGAGTCGTTCGATCCCGAGGGCCAGGTCGTGCGCTCGACCCAAACCGTCACCGAAACCTCCGACTCGTCCGAGGCGAACGGCAGCACGCAAGTCTCGGTCGCCGGCAATCTTCCCGAAGTCGACGCGGCGGGAGCCAATAAAAACGCCGCGCGTTCGAATCGCTCCGAGGAAACGGTCAACTACGAGATCACTCGCACTACCCGCAACCATGTCCGCGAATCCGGCGTCGTCCGACGGCTGTCGGTCGCCGTATTGGTCGATGGTACGATGACGACAGCCGCCGACGGCACGCGCAGTTATGCCCCGCGCAGCCCGGAGGAGGTCGCGCGGTTCACCGCGCTGATCAAATCGGCCATCGGATTCAGCGAGAAACGCGGCGATACCCTCGAACTGGCCAATCTTCCCTTCGCCCCGATCGAGGTGGCGGAAACCGCTCCGGCCGAGACAAGCATGCTCGGCATGAGCAAGCAGGATTACTTCAGGCTCGCAGAAATTCTCGTCCTCGCTATCGTCGCCGTGCTTGTCATCCTGCTCGTCGCGCGGCCGATCGTCTCCCATGTCTTTTCAGTCAGCGCCGCCGCGGCCCGCCAGGCCGCCGCCGGCCCCGTCGGCGGCCAGGCCATGCTACCCGACCGCAGCGGCGGGCAGCCCGCTGCCCTCGCGCCGCCATCCAGATCGGGAGGAGCTCAGGCCGAAGGTCCATCCGAAGTCGAGCAAATGATCGATATCGCCCAGGTAGAAGGGCGGGTGAAGGCGTCGTCGATGAAAAAGATCGGCGAGATTGTCGACAAACACCCCGAAGAAGCCGTGTCGATCATGCGAACCTGGATGTACCAGGAAACGTGATAATTGGGGTTGCTTAAATGAGCATGCGCGTCCGCGACGATTATCGCAGTTTGTCGGGCCCCGAAAAGGCCGCGATCATGATGCTCTCGCTTGGCGAAGAGCACGCCGCGAAGCTCTTTGCCTTGATGGACGACGAGGAGATCAAGGAAATCTCCCAGACGATGGCCAATCTCGGCACCTGCAACTCTTCGATCATCGAGCGGTTGTTCGTTGAGTTCGCCGACCAGATTTCCTCCACCGGTTCCCTCGTCGGCACTTTCGATTCGACCGAACGCCTGCTACAAAAGGTTCTCGCCAAGGACCGCGTCAGCGGCATCATGGAAGAAATCCGTGGTCCCGCCGGCCGGACCATGTGGGACAAGCTCGGCAACGTCAACGAGGCGGTTCTCGCCAATTACCTCAAGAACGAATATCCGCAGACCGTAGCCGTCGTGTTGTCAAAGATCAAACCGGAGCATGCGGCGCGCGTGCTTGGGCAGCTTCCCGAAGCCTTCGCCATGGAGGTCATCATGCGCATGCTGCGCATGGAGGCCGTCCAGAAGGAAGTCCTCGACGATATCGAGCGCACGCTGCGCACCGAATTCATGAGCAACCTCGCGCGCACCAACCGCCGCGACGCTCACGAAATGATGGCCGACATCTTTAACAACCTCGATCGTTCGACCGAGAATCGATTCATCACCGCGCTTGAGGAACGCAACCGAGATTCGGCCGAGCGCATCAAGGCGCTGATGTTCACCTTCGAGGATCTGGCGCGCCTCGATCCGGGCGGCGTGCAGACGTTGCTGCGTAGCGTCGACAAAGGAAAACTCTCTATCGCCCTCAAAGGCGCCTCCGAATCCCTACGCGACCTGTTCTTCAGCAACATGTCGGAACGTGCCGGCAAGCTGATGCGCGAAGACATCCAGGCCCTCGGTCCCGTCCGCCTCAAGGATGTCGACGAGGCGCAAATGTACATGGTCGGGCTGGCCAAGGAGCTTGCCGCCAAGGACGAAATCGTCATCGCCGACAAACGCGGCGGTGAAGACGAGCTGATCTATTAGGCCAGGAGCGCGTAGAACACCATGCCTGCGATCAGCAAATTCTTGTTCGAGCACTCCTTCGAGGCCGTGCAGAAGGGGCAGGATAAAAGCGCGCCGTCGATGCCGCCGCGCAATAACTTTACTGCCGCTGAACACGAGG
>JACQAF010000296.1 GCA_016195145.1 Rhodospirillales bacterium | reverse complement strand
GGCGAGGGCCGCACCATGGAGATCAAGGGCCGCGACCTGATGAACGGCGTGCCCAAGGAGCTGGTGATCAGCGAGCGGCAGATCGCCGAGAGCCTCGCCGAACCGGTGAGCGCTATTGTCGAGGCGGTCAAGGTCGCGCTCGAACATACGGCCCCGGAACTGGCGGCGGATATCGTCGACAAGGGCATTGTGCTGACCGGCGGCGGGGCGCTGCTTGGCAATCTCGACTACGTCTTGCGCCACGCGACCGGCCTGCCGGTTTCGGTCGCCGACGACCCGCTGAGCTGCGTGGCGCTCGGCACCGGCCGCTGCCTCGAGGAAATGCGGACGATGCGCAACGTTCTGATCAGCATGTGGTAATGGCCGGGGGCGGATTGACCGTCGAACCGAGACAGGATCGCAACGATGCGGGACTGCTGGCCGGATGAAGAGCCGAGGATGAGGAGAAACGGACGATGAAACGTCCGGGGCCGATGCTGCGATTGGCCGCGCCGCTCAAGGTGCTCGTCCATCGCTTTACGTTTCTTGCCCTGATCGCGGTGTCGCTGGGCATGATGGTGCTTGGCAAGGCCGAGGCGCCGCTGGTCGAGCGCGTGCGCGTGACAGTGGTCGATGCCGTGGTGCCGGTGCTCGATGCGCTGTCGCGCCCGGTGGCGACGGTGGCCGAGATCGGCCAGAAAGTGACGGAATTCACCGACGTCTATGCCGAGAACGCGCGGCTGCGCGAGGAAAACGAGCGGCTCCTGCAATGGCAGGCGGTGGCGCGCAAGCTGGAGGCGGAAAACCGGTCGCTGCGCGACGTGACGCGCTTCGCCGTCGAGCCGCAGCGGGCCTATGTTTCGGCGCGGGTCGTCGCCGACGCTGGCGGTTCGTTCGTGCGCTCGGTGCTGGTCGTCGCCGGCACGGCCGATGGCGTAGCCAAGGGCCAGACGGCCGTGACCGGCGAGGGGCTGGTCGGCCGGGTCGGTGAAACGGGCGCCCGTTCGGCGCGCATCCTGTTGCTGACCGACCTGAACAGCCAGGTTCCCGTCTTTCTCGAAACCACGCGCGAACCGGCAATTCTCGCCGGCGACAACTCGGACCGCCCGAAGCTTGTCTTCCTTCCGGCCAATGCCCGGCCGCAGGTCGGCGAACGTGTCGTCACCTCGGGCCATGGCGGCGTCTTTCCGCCGGGCATTCCGGTTGGCATTGTCGCCTCTGCCGGCGAGGGCGGCATCCGCATCAAGCCGTTCGTTGAGTTCCACCGGCTTGAGCATGTCCGTATCGTCGATTACGGGCTCGACGGCACGTTGCCGGTATCGGCGCCGCCGCCGACGCCGCGGCGACCAGGGCGATGAAATCGTCGCCGTTCCAACAGCTTGACCTGTGGGCCCGGCGGACAGCGCCCTTCGCGATCACGCTGTTCGTCGTCGTTCTCAGTTTCGTTCCCTTGCGCCTGCCGGCCTATTTTTCGGTGGCGCCGGATTTCGTGCTGATGGCGGTGTTTTACTGGACCGTTCATCGGTCGGACCTGATGCGCTCGTGGTCGGTATTTGTTGTCGGCCTGTTCGACGATCTTCTGTCGGGCGGCCTGCTCGGCCTCAATGCCCTGACCCTTCTCCTGGTGCATTGGGCGATCGTCACCCAGCACAAGGTGTTCCGCGGCAAGCCGTTCGGGCCGGTCTGGGCGGCGTTCGCCGTCGTCGCGACCGCGACCAACCTGTTCGTCGCGATCCTCGCCTATGCGCTGGCCCGCGCGCCGGTGGACATGGGCGCGCTCGGCGTGCAATACGCGCTGACCGTGGCGCTTTACCCGGTGCTTGCCTGGCTCCTGGGGCGCGCCCAGCGCGCCTTCCTGCCGGTGCCGTAAGGGGATCGCCATGCCGTCCCTGCTGCATCGCGACAACGCCCGCAGCAAGCTGTTCACCCGGCGGTTGGCGATCCTCGCCGGTGGCCAGCTTACGCTGTTCGGCCTTCTGATCGGCCGCATGTATTACCTGCAGGTGATCGAGAGCGAGCGCTACAAGGTGCTGGCCGACGAGAACCGGATCAATCTGCGACTGCTGCCGCCGCCGCGCGGCCGCATTATCGACCGTTACGGCGAGCCGCTGGCGATCAACCGCCTCAACTACCGCATCGTCGTCATTCCCGAACAGACCGGCAGCGTCCCGATGACGCTCGACGTGCTGTCGGAGATTGTCCCGATCGGCGACAACGACCGCCGCCGCATCCTGCGCGAAGTCGCGCGCAAGCGGCGCTTTCTGCCGGTCACGGTGCGCGACAACCTGTCGTGGGACGAGGTGTCGCGGGTCGCGGTCAACACGCCGGACCTGCCGGGGGTGATGATCGACGTCGGCTCGACCCGAGCTTATCCCTACGCTGCCGAACTTTCTCATATCCTCGGCTATGTCGCCCCGCCGTCGGAAGCCGATCTGACCGGCGACCCGCTGCTCGAATTGCCCGATTTCCGGGTCGGGCGCAACGGCGTCGAACGGATCTACGATCTCGCCCTGCGCGGCCGGGCGGGGACGAGCCAGATTGAGGTTAACGCCCTCGGCCGGCCGATCCGCGAACTGGCCCGCAACGAGGGCGAGCCGGGCCATGATCTGGTGCTGACGCTCGATCTTAATCTGCAGCGCTTCGCTGCCGAGCGGTTGGCGCGGGAGGAAAAGAGCGTCGTGCCCGGCTTACCGCCCGAGGAGCGGAGCGGCGCGGCGGTGCTGATCGATGTCGCCAATGGCGACATCCTGGCGTTGGTTTCGGTGCCGGGCTACGACCCCAACGAGTTTAACAAGGGAATCAGCGGGCCGTTGTGGCGCTCGCTTCTGTCGAACAGCCGCACGCCGCTGACCAACAAGGCGATCTCCGGCCAGTATCCGCCTGGCTCGACCTTCAAGATGATGGTCGCCATGGCGGCGCTGGAAGCCGGTCTGGCGACGCCGGAGCTGCGCGTTAGCTGCCCCGGCTTCCTCGAATTCGGCGACAACAAGTTTCACTGCTGGAAAAAAGGCGGGCACGGCGCCCTCGACATGGTCGAGGCGATCAAACAGTCCTGCGACGTATATTTTTATGAGGTCGCTCGCCGGATCGGCATCGACCGGATCACCCAGATGTCCCGGCGCTTCGGCCTCGGCCACACGCTGGGGCTCGATCTGCCGGGCGAACGGGCCGGCCTGATGCCAACCCGCGAGTGGAAGCTCGCCACCACCGGCGTTACCTGGCAGCAGGGCGAATCGCTGGTCGCTGGCATCGGTCAGGGTTATGTCCTCGCCACCCCGTTGCAGCTTGCCGTGATGACGGCGCGCATCGCCAATGGCGGCTTCGCGGTAACCCCGCATCTCACCCGCGACCTGATCGCCGGCCGAAGGCTGGCGGCGCGTCCGGCGGTGTCGTTTCCGCCGGTCGGGGTCTCGCAGCAGGCGCTCGCTATCGCCGCCCGTGGCATGCGCGGCGTGGTCAACGACCCGCGCGGCACGGCCTATGGCGCGCGGATCGTCGATGCAACCATGGCGATGGCCGGCAAAACCGGCACCTCCCAGGTTCGTCGGATCACGGCCGAGGAACGGCGCGTCGGCCTGCGCAAACCTTCGCAGGTGCCATGGAAAGAGCGCGACCATGCGCTGTTCGTCGGCTATGCCCCGGTCGACAATCCCCGTTACGCGGTAGCCGTCGTCGTCGAACATGGCGGCGGCGGATCGGCGGTGGCGGCGCCGGTTGCGCGCGACATTCTGCGCGCCGCGCAGCTGCGCGAACGCGAACGGCCCGAGCCGCTGCTGCGCGTGGCCGAGCAACCGCCGGACCGGCGGAGCTAGGGGAGCGGCGGCTCATGGCCCTCCACTCCTCGCTCAGCGCGCCCCGTCGCGGCATGTCGATTTTCGACAAGCTGCGTCAGACGACGTGGGGGCTTGTGGCGCTGGTGACGCTCGTCTCATCGGTCGGCTTCGCCATGCTCTATTCGGCCGCCGGCGGCAGCTTCGATCCGTGGGCGTCGCGCCAGATGATCCGGTTTTTCGTCGGCCTCGGGCTGATGCTGGGGGTTGCGGTCGTCGATCTGCGGTTTTTCTTCCGTATCGCCTATCCGTTTTATTTCGTAGCGCTGGTCTTGCTGACGGCGGTCGACGTCGCCGGCGCGATCGGCATGGGTGCCCAGCGCTGGCTCGATCTCGGCGTGATCCAGATTCAGCCGTCGGAGCTGATGAAGCTGTCGGTGGTTCTGGTCCTCGCCCGCTATTTTCACCGCCTTGGGCCCGAGGATGTCGGCAATCCGGTCAAGCTGATCTGGCCGATCTTTCTCGTTCTCGTGCCGGCAGCGCTGGTGGTCAAACAGCCCGATCTCGGCTCGGCGATCATCATTGGGCTGACCGGGGCGATCATTTTCTTCCTCGCCGGGGTACGGCTGTGGAAGTTCATCGTTGTTGGGGCAGGGGGGGCAGCGGTGGTTCCAATCGCCTGGGGGTTCCTGCGCGAGTACCAGAAAAACCGCGTGCTGACCTTCCTCAACCCGGAAAACGACCCGCTCGGCTCCGGCTATCACATCATCCAGTCCAAGATCGCCCTCGGTTCGGGTGGGATCTGGGGCAAGGGGTTTCTTCAGGGTACGCAGAGCCATCTCCAGTTCCTGCCCGAAAAACAGACCGATTTTATCTTCACCATGCTGTCGGAGGAGTTGGGGTTCGTCGGCGGACTGGCGTTGATCGGCATTTATTCGCTGATCCTGCTCTATGGCGTCGGTATCGCCGTGCGTTCGCGCAGCCAGTTCGGCCGGCTGGTGGCGGTCGGCATACTCGGCGGATTTTTCGTCTATGCCTTCGTCAACATGGCGATGGTCATGGGCCTTCTGCCCGTGGTCGGCGTGCCGTTGCCGCTCGTCTCCTACGGCGGCACGGCGATGATGACGCTGCTCATGGGCTTCGGCCTGCTTATCAATGTCTATATCCATCGCGACGTGCATATCGGCCGCAGCGGCGCCGGCGAGGACGGATAAAACAGTAAGGCATGCGGCCGATCGCTGTCGGACGGCGGCGAACCGCTGTTTTCCTTGGGCGGGCGCTTGCGCCCCGGTCTCGGGCCGGGGCAAGGGATTTGCGCCTATCGACAAAGCGGACGTGCTTTGCTATATCGCCTGCTCGCCGACGGCGGCGGGCGCTTAGCTCAGTTGGTAGAGCAGCTGACTCTTAATCAGCGGGTCGTGGGTTCGAGCCCCTCAGCGCCCACCATTTTCCGAAGAATTTGGCCAGATTCCTCGTTTGTCGTTTTACAAGCGCTCGCTATCGCACATAGCGGCAACGTGAAAGCGCGGAGCGGCCGTTTGCGACCGCCGGATCTGCTGACGCCACGGCCGCAAGGTTATGCCGTGCTGGAAAAGGCGATGAAGCGCTCCAGGTGATGGTCGGCGTCGCCGAGTTGATGGTCGATCATCGTCAGGCGCTTGGCGTAGTGGGGCAGGGCATATTCCCAGGTCATCGCGATGCCGCCGTGGAGCTGGATCGTTTCCTCGGCGACGAGGCGGCCGACGCGGCCGACGAGGTTCTTGGCCGCCGATAGCGTACGCTCGCGTTCGGCGCGCGGCGCTTCCAGCTTGCCGGCGGCGAGAATGACGATGGAACGCGCCTGTTCGATTTCGAGGCACAGATCGACCATCCGGTGTTGCAGCGCCTGGAACGTGCCGAGCGGCGCGCCGAACTGGGTCCGCGTCCGCAGATAGTCGATGGTCATGTCGCGGCAGGTCTCCATTGCGCCGAGCGCTTCGGCGCACAGGGCGAGGACGCCGCGCCCGATCGTGCGTTCGATAACCGGACAGGCGCCGCCCGGCGGGCCGATCAGCGCGGCGTCGCCGACTGTCACGCCATCAAGTTCGATCTCGGCCGCGCGTCCGCCATCGACGCTCGCGTAGCCGCGCCGCGCGATCCCCGGCAAAGACGGGTCAAGCAAGAACAGGGCGAGGCCGTTTTCGTCGGTCGGCGCGCCGGAAACGCGCGCCGAGACGATCAGCATGTCGGCGCTATCGCCATTCGCGACGACCGCTTTGCGCCCGGTCAGCGTCCATCCCTTGCCGGAGCGGACGGCGGCGGTGCAGATTTCAGCGAGGGAATAGCGCCCCTCCGGCTCGCCATGCGCGAAGGTCAGCAGTTGCGTGCCGGCGATGACTTCGGCAAGCATCGTTTTCTGAGCGTCCGAGCCGGCCTCGGCGATCAATCCGGCGCCCAAGACGGCGGTGGCGAGAAACGGCTCGACCACCAGGCCGCGGCCGATCTCCTCCATCACGACCGTCAGATCCTCGCCCGCGCCGCCATAACCACCGACACTGGCGGGCAGCAGCGCGCCGATCAGGCCCAGCTCGGCGAATTGCGACCACATCGCGCGACTGAAGCCCGGCTCCGACGCGGTCGAGGCGTGACGGAGCCGGATCGGATAGGAGTCGCGAATAAACCGGGCGGCGGTGTCGCGCAGGATGCGGCGTTCTTCCGACAGGCTGAAATCCATGGCGCGCGCCCCCTACAGCCGCAGCATCTGCTTGGCGACGATGTTCTTCTGGATCTCGTTCGACCCGCCATAGATCGACAGCTTGCGCATGTTGAAATACGCGCTCGCCACAGGGCCGGCGTAATCCGGCCCGATCGGCGCTTGGTTGTATCCTTCCTCGAAGGCCTCCGGCGTGAAGGGCAGGGCATAGGGCCCGACCGCGCGGCGCAGCAGATCGGTGATTTCCTGCCGGATGACGGTTCCCTTGATCTTGAGCAGCGAGCTTTCGACCCCCGGCGCGCCGCCGGCCGCCGCGGCGCTGACGACGCGGAGATTGAACGTCTCCATCGCCATCAGATCTATCTCCACCTGAGCCATGCGGGCGGCGAAGAGTGGGTCGTGAGCGAGCGGCCGCCCGTCCTTTTTCTGATCCTGCGCGACCCGTTTCAGATGCGCCATGCCCTGCTTGGCGAAGGCGACGCCGGCGATGCCGGTGCGCTCGTGGGTCAGCAGATATTTGGCGTAGGTCCAGCCCTTGTTTTCCTCGCCCACCAGATTGCGGACGGGTACGCGCACGTTGTCGAGGAACACCTCGTTGACCTCGTGCTCGCCGTCGAGGGTGACGATCGGGCGAACGGTCACGCCGGGGCTCTCCATGTCGACGAGCAGAAAAGAGATTCCGTCCTGCGGCTTGACCCGGGTGTCGGTCTTGACCAGACAGAACATGCGGTTGGCGTAATGCCCCAGCGTCGTCCAGGTCTTCTGCCCGTTGACGACGTAATGGTCGCCGTCGCGGATCGCGCGGGTTTTGAGCGAGGCGAGATCCGACCCCGCGCCCGGCTCCGAATAACCCTGGCACCACCAGTCCTCGCCGGAAAGAATTCGCGGCAGGTAGTAAGCCTTCTGCCGGTCGGAACCGAACTTGATCAGCACCGGCGCAAACATGGCGAGGCCGAAGGGCACGATGCCCGGAGCGCCGGCGGCGACGCATTCTCCCTCGAATATGTGTTTTTGCACCGGCGTCCAGCCCGGGCCGCCATGCTCGACGGGCCAGGCCGAGGCCAGCCAGCCGCGGTCGTTCAGCGCGGCGTGCCAGGTTTCGCGATCCTGTTTTTTCAGCCGCTTGCCGCTCTTGACCTTGGCGGACAGCCAGTTCGGCAACGCATTCTTGAGAAAGGCGCGGACCTCGTCGCGAAAGGCGATCTCGGCGGCGGTGAAATTCATGTCCATGAGCCGGTTTCCATGCGAAGCGTCGATTCCGATTTACGCCGGGGCCGAGATGCTCAGTCCGCCGCAGACATAAAGCGTCTGCCCGGTGGTGAAGCCTGCCTCGTCGGCAAGGAAGTAGCTGACCGCCGCCGCCACCTCGTCGACGGTGCCCATCCGGTTCATCGGCACGGTCTTGAGGAACGACTGCCGCTGCGGCGAACCGGCCGGCGTGTTGGCGGCAAAAAGCTCCGTCTCGATCGGCCCCGGCGCAACGGTATTGACCGTGATGTTGTCACGGGCGAGCTCCAGCGCCGCTGTGCGTGTGAGGCCGAGGACCGCCGCCTTGGAGGTCGAATAGATCAGGCGCGTCGCCTTGCCGAGGCCGGCGCGGCTGCCGATGGTCACGATCCGCCCGAAGCGCGCGGCTTTCATTGTGGGCAGAACCGCCTGGATCGCCCAGATCGCGGTCTGCACGTTAAGGCGCATTGTCGCCTCGAACTGCGCGTCGGTGACATCTTCGATTGCGGCAGGTTCGATAAGGCCGGCGTTGTTCGCCAGGCGAAGAATCCGGTGCGCCCCGACAATCCGGGCAAGGGTCGACTTGGCGGCGACCGGGTCGGCAAGATCGGCAGCATAAAAATGGCCGGGGAAGTTATCCGGCTTCGTGCGCGAGATGCCGATCACCTGCCGGCCATCGGCCGCCAGGCGGGCCGCAATCGCCTTGCCGATGCCGCGACTGACGCCGGTGACCAGGACGCAATCGTCGCTCATGCATCTCCTCCTTCACCCAGCGCGCCGGGAACGGCAAGGCTAGCGCCGCGCGTCGTCTTAGCCAAGATGCCGTCCGGCGCCAGCCTTCGACCGCGAAAGATGGATTGCCCGAAGATTGAGTCGCGGGTCGCGCAATATACTGACCCTTGATTATCGAATATTGGCCGCCTGGCGCGCGGTCGCTTGCCACGCCCATGGTCTTCGTTTAGCGTATTTCGCAAAATACAATATCACAAACAAAAATGGGCGACGAAAATGGCCCATCTTTACCTTAGGGAGGACCACAATGCTGCACTCGCTTAAAATCGTGGCGGTGGCGGGGCTTGGCCTCATCGGGCTATCCGCACCGGCCGTCGCGGCCGAAGCCAAACTGCCAAACCAGATTGCCTGGACGGCCTATGACACCGGCTCGGCCGGTTATAATCAATCCGTCGCCATCGGCTCCGCCTTGAAAACGGTGCTCGGCGTCAACCTGCGGGTCCTGCCCGGCAAGAACGACGTCGCTCGAACCGAACCTCTGCGCCAGGGCAAGGTTGAATTCTCGGCGACCGGCGTCGGCGGCTCCTTCATGGCTCAGGAAGGCGCGTTCGAATTCGGCAAGAAGGGCTGGGGACCGCAGGCGGTGCGCGTGCTTCTGGCCAATAACGGCGGCGACATCAACCTGGCGGTCGGCGTGGCCGGCGATATCGGGGTCAAGGAATATCGCGACCTCAAGGGCAAGCGCGTCGCGTGGG
The DNA here is from genome assembly GCA_016195145.1 of Rhodospirillales bacterium. GTDB lineage: Bacteria > Pseudomonadota > Alphaproteobacteria > CACIAM-22H2 > CACIAM-22H2 > JACQAF01. Next base: position 4,098 of record JACQAF010000296.1, on the reverse strand, counting down.
TCAAGGGCGCACCGGCCCTGAACATCAACACCACGGCGTATCTGGCCTATGGCGGGTTGACCTGGGACGACGTCAAGAAGGTCGAGTTCGGCGGCTTCGGCGATTCGTGGAAGGGTCTGATTAACAATCAGGTCGATGCGGCTTTTGCCTCGACCAATTCCGGTATGGCCTATGAGGCGGCGGCCTCGCCGCGTGGCCTCGTCTGGCCGAAGGTACATAAAGGCGACAAGGACGGCATCGCGCGGATGCGCGAGATTGCGCCGTTCTTCGCGCCGAACACGGCCACTGTGGGCGCCAATATCGACGGCGGTCAGTCATATGAGGGGGCGGGCTATGCCTATCCTGTCCTGATCGCCATGGACAACCAGAATCCCGATCTCGTTTACAACATGACCAAGGCGATGGTGGAGCTGTTCGAGCAGTATAACGGCAAGGCCCCGGGGATCGGCGGCTGGGCCTTGGGCGCGCAGGACTTCGAGTGGGTGGTGCCGTTCCACGAGGGGGCAATCCGCTATTTCAAGGAAAAGGGCGTTTGGAACGCCGTCGCGCAGGCCAACAACGATCGCCTGCTTGGCCGGCAGAAACTGCTCACAGCCGCGTGGACGGCATTCAACGCCAAGGCCGTGTCCGAAGACGCCTGGGATGACGCCTGGACCGAGGCGCGCCGCAAGGCGCTGGCCGACGGCGGCTTCAAGGCCGGGTTCTAGGTCGTCCGGAACGCAACGCCGGCTCGCGCCAGATCGGGGCGGGCCGGTGCAGGCTCTTTACGTTATGGTTCGGGGGCGAGGATGAGCGACAGATCGGGCGGCCCTGGCGAGTCGCCCGTGGTCGAAGAGGTCGGCAACCGCCGCGAGGTTGGGCCGGTCGCGCAGACGGTGATCGTGATCGGGACCCTGGCCGCCATCGCCGTCTCGATCCATCAGCTATTCAACCTGCAGCTTTTCGGCATTGTCCTTCTTGAGGGGGCTTATCTCTACATCCTCGCCGGGGTGTTTCTGTCCATGACGTTCCTGTGCTTCCGCGGCACACGGCGTCCGCAGGCCGGCGTGCCGTGGTGGGATGCGATCCTGGCGGCGGCATCGGCGCTGTGCGCCGCCTATTTCACCTGGACGGCGGATGCGAGCCTCGAGCTTGGCTGGGAATACGCAGCGCCCGACCTCGCGCGCTGGATGTCGATCCTGATGTGGCTGCTGATTCTGGAAGCGACGCGACGCGCCGGCGGCACGGCGATCTTCGTGATCGTTGTGGCCTTCTCGCTGTACCCGACCTTCGCCGACAAGATGCCGGGGCCCATCTCGGCCTTCGCGCAACCCTTCTGGGATGCGATCCCCTATCACATCATTTCTTCGGAAAGTTCGTTCGGCATTCCGATGCGCGCTTTCGGCAGTCTGGTGATCGGCTTCATCCTGTTCGGCACCGTATTGCAGCGCACCGGCGGCGGCCAGTTTTTCAACGACCTCGCCTTGGCGTTGGTCGGGCGGTATCGCGGCGGCGCGGCGAAGGTGTCGATTTTCGCCAGCGGGTTCATGGGCTCGATGTCCGGTTCGGTCATTTCCAATGTGCTGACGACCGGCGCCGTATCGATCCCGGCGATGAAGCGCACCGGGTTTTCCGCCCGCTACGCCGCCGCCACCGAGGCTTGCGCCTCCACCGGCGCCGTCCTGATGCCGCCGATCATGGGCGCCACCGCCTTCGTCATGGCCTCGTTCCTGTCGCGCCCCTATGTCGAGATCGCATTGGCTGCGGCGATTCCCTCATTGCTCTATTATTTCGGCCTGTTCGTGCAGGTCGACGCATATTCAGCGCGCCGGAAATTGAAGGGTTTGACGCCGGCGGAAGTGCCTTCCCTGCGCCGGGCGATGCGCGAGGGCTGGGTTTATCTCTTCGTCTTCTCGCTGCTCATCTTCATGATGGTCGCCCTGCGCCAGGACACGCTGGCGCCGTTCTACGCCACTGGATTGCTGCTGGTCATCAATCAGGCGCTGAAGAAATATCGTTTCACCCTGCGCCGGGCGATCGACCTGATCGTCAATGTCGGCCGCGCCCTAGCCGAGCTTGTCGCGGTGTTGCTCGGCGTCGGCCTGATCGTCGGCGCGTTCTCCGCGACCGGGCTCGCGGGAACCCTGGTCAACGATCTTATTTTCCTTGCCGGCGGTTCCACCCTCATGCTGCTGGTTATGGGCGCGGTCACCTCTTTCATCTTCGGTATGGGGATGACGGTCACGGCCTGCTACATCTTTCTCGCGGTCGTTCTGGCGCCGGCGCTGGTTCAGGCCGGCCTCAACGTCCTCGCCGTGCATCTCTTCATTCTCTATTGGGGCATGATCAGCTACATCACGCCGCCCGTTGCGCTGGGCGCGTTCACGGCGGCGACCTTGGCGAATACCAGCCCGCTGAAAACCGGTCTGGAGGCGATGCGTCTCGGCGGCGTGATCTACATCACGCCGTTTTTCTTCGTGCTTAACCCGGCGTTGGTCGGCGAGGCTGGCACCGTCGAGGTGCTTGCCGTTCTGATCACCGCGCTGGTCGGCGTGTGGTTCATCGGCGCGGCGCTTCAGGGTTATGTCAGCTTCGTCGGCGGCTTCGGCGTCGGCGCGCTCGGCTGGGCAATGCGGGGGTTGTTGCTGGTCTCGGGCGGGTTCTTCGCTTTTCCGGGCGGCGGCGAACTGGGCTTCTCGCACTGGACCCTGAGCGGGATCGGGCTGGCGCTTGCGGTCCCGGCGCTCCTCCACGCCTCGCGGCAAGACGCGCGCGCCGCCTCGGCTCAGGCCGTAAAACCGTTGCCTATAAGAAGTCCTTGAGTTTGTGCTTGAGAAGCTTGCCGGTCGCCGCCGCCGGCAGCTCGGCCATCACGCGGTATTCGCTGGGCCGCTTGTAGGGAGCGAGGCGCGCGGCGGCGTAAGCGCGCATCGCCTCGGGATCGATGCACCGGCCGGGTTTCGGTTGTAGGAAAGCGACGACTTCCTCGTTGCCGTCGCCGGCTTTGCGGCCGATGACGGCAGCGACCGCGATATCGGGATGGGCGCTGAGCACGCCCTCTACCTCCGGCGGATAGACATTGAAGCCGGAACGGATGATCAGCTCTCTCACGCGCCCGACGACATAGAGATGCCCTCGCGCGTCTATCCGGCCGAGATCGCCCGATTTGAAGAAACCGTCCGGCCGCATTGCGGCGGCGGTGGCCTCGGGCGCACGGTAATAGCCCTTCATGACCAGCCGGCCGCGGATCTCGATCTCGCCGACCTCGCCGGGCGGCAGCGCGCGGCCGTCGGGGCCGACAATACGCAGCCCGACATCGGGCAGCGGCGGGCCGACGCTTTCGTCGTCGACCGGGCGCTCGATCACGGTCGTTGTCGCGGTCGGCGAGGTTTCGGTCAGGCCATAACCGTTATGCAGCGGCAGGCCCCATAGCGCCTCGATGCGCGCCTTGATCCCGGGATCGAGCGGCGCGCCGCCGGAGGAGATGTAGCGCAGGGTCGGGGCTAGGAAGTTGCCACGGGACTCGGCGAAGGCGGCCAGCCGGGCATACATCTGCGGCACGCCCTGGAATACGGTGATGCCGTCCGCGGCGAAGGCGCGCGCCGCCGCTTCGGCTTCGAAGCGGGGAATCAGGTCAAGCCGGCCCCCCTGATAGAGCGTGCCGTTCAGCACCGAGGCGAGGCCGAACACGTGGCTGACCGGAAGTACGGCATAGACCCGGTCGGTCCGGGCGAGGCGGCGCATCTCTGAGCTGCGCCCGGCGATGAAAAGAAGATTGTCATGGGTCAGCACCACGCCCTTGGGGGTCCCCGTGCTGCCGGACGTGTATTGAAGGAATGCCGTATCAGAGGCGTTGATCGGGGGCCTTGAGCGCAAGCCTTCGGCTGACAAGAGTTCCTGGGTCGACATGACTCTTTGCAGGCTCATGACCTGCGATTTCAGAATCCATGCAATGGGCCTGGCCTCAGGAAGGGTGATCAGGATCGAGACGCCTGCGTTGTTCAGGATGGCCGCGTGGCGGCGCAGATGATCCTCGATCTGTGACAGACGGATCGGGGGGTAGAGAGGGACGGGGACACAACCGGCCAGAAGGATGCCGAAGAAGCTGAAGAAATAGTC
>JACQAF010000306.1 GCA_016195145.1 Rhodospirillales bacterium | reverse complement strand
CTCATTGCCCGGGCGAGACGCGAAACCGAGTCCGCATCGAGCGCCAGCGTCGGTTCGTCAAGCAGCCACAATTCGGCCGGCGAGGCCAAGAGGCGGGCGAGAGCGGCGCGCCGCCGCTGGCCTTGCGAGAGAAACCGCGTCGGCAAATCGGCGAGCGGTGCGAGGGCGAATGTCTCCAGCGCATGGGCAAGATCGGCCGGCGCCGGGCGCTGACCGCGCAGGCGGGCGTGAAAGACGAGGTTTTCGGCCACGGTCAGGGCCGGCTTGATCGCGTCGAGATGGCCGACATAGTGCATGCGGCCGCGATGGGCTTCGGGGTTGTCGACGATCGCATCGCTGCCCCATTCGAGCCGGCCGTCGACCGGCAGGGCGAGGCCGGCCATCAGCCGCAACAGGCTCGATTTGCCGCTGCCATTCGGGCCGACCAGCATCAGCGCCCCGCCCGGCCCGATGCGAAACGAAACCCCGGCAAAGACCTGCCGCTCGCCGCGCACGCAGACCAGACCGGCGCCGGTGAAATCAGCCATGGATCCGGGCAGCCGGGCAAAAGAAAAGCGGGCCGTCCGCTCGTGTGGGACGGCCCGCCATCGCGCGAGGTGCCGCCGAGGTTGGAGTCCGGGGGGCCTCGGCAGGGGAGAGATAAACACGATCAAGGCGGCGCGATGTCGCCCCTCGCAGTGCATCCATCAAGCCGGTCGATTGTGTCGCCATTGGCCCAACATCGTGGCAATTTTATGGAAATACGGCCCGGGCTTCGGGCCAAGCTACTGATTTGCAGGATAAATCCCGCGCGGCGATAAAGCAAATCAGAAGCCGGGCAGGGCTTCCTGCGCGGGAGGGCTAATCGTATTTGCGGACGTCTTCGATGACCTTGCCGTCGTTGGGCAGACTGCCCGGCGCGACGAACTCGACCGTGCCGCGCAGCTTGGCGATGGTCTGGATCGATTCGACGATCGCGGCCGCCAGACCCGGATTGCCGCCGCCGGCGATCTCGCATTTAAGGGTCATGGTGTCGCCAGCCTGGTCGCGCCCGACCACCAGCCGGCCCTTGGCGATCTCGGGATGGCGGCGGAGGATTTCGGCGACCTGGCTCGGGTGCACGAACATGCCGCGCACCTTGGTCGTCTGGTCGGCGCGCCCCATCCAGCCCTTGAGCCGCCGGTTGGTGCGGCCGCACGAGCTGGTCCCCGGCAGGAAGGTCGACAGATCGCCGGTGGCGAAACGGATCAGCGGATAATCGGGGTTGAGCGTGGTCACCACCACCTCGCCGATTTCGCCGTCGGGAAGCGGATCGCCGGTGCCAGGACGGACGATCTCGACGATGATCCATTCGTCGAGGATCAGGCCTTCGCCGGGAACCGACTCGTAACCGATCAGGCCGAGATCGGCGGTGGCGTAGCATTGCCGCGTCTGGATGCCGGCGGCGGCGAATTCATCGCGCAACGCGTTGGGCAGGGCCTCGCCGGAAACCAGCGCGAGCTTGAGTGTGGGCAGCGCCGTGCCCATCTCCTTCGCCTTGTCGAGAATGATCTTGAGGAATGACGGCGTGCCGATATAGCCGCGCGGCCCGACCTCGGCGGCGACACGGACCTGCTGCTCGGAATTGCCGACGCCCGCCGGAATGACCGCGCAACCCAGTGCGTGCGCCCCCGATTCCAGCATCGAGCCGGCCGGCGTCAGGTGATAGGCGAAGCAGTTCTGGATAACGTCGCTGCGCCGGAACCCGGCCGCATAAAGGGCGCGCGCGATCCGCCAGTAATCGGGGCGCATCGCCTCAGGGTCGTAGATCGGCCCCGGCGAGGCGAAGATGCGGGCGAGCTGGCCGGTCTTGACCGCCGTCAGTCCGCCGAACGGCGCACGCTCGGCCCAGTCCTTACCGGATTCGGCGCCGCGTTTCTGGCGATCCATCAATTCGGATTTGCGGACGATCGGCAGGCGCGCGAGCTCGGCCCGGCTGGCGACGTCCTGCGGCACGACCTTGGCGAGGCTCTCGGTGAAGGCCGGCGCATTGGCCTTGGCGTTGGCGATCTGCTCGGCGAGGGCGGCGAACAGCATCTGCTCGCGGCGCGCGGGATCACGGGTTTCAAGTTCGTCGAAAAAGTCGGATGTCGTCAATGCTCGGTGCTCTCGTTGCGTGCGTCGTGTCGAGCGAAGCGAGGCCGGCAGCTAGGCGAGCCAGCGCTTGCGGCGTTTGTAGTGCTTGACGTCGCGGTAGCTCTTGCGGCCGGAACCGGACAGGCCGAGATAGAACTCCTTCACGTCCTCGTTCTGGCGCAACTCCTCGCCCGACCCGTCGAGCACGACGCGGCCGTTTTCGAGGATATAGCCGTAATGCGCGTAGCGCAGCGCGATGTTGGTGTTCTGTTCGGCGAGCAGGAAGCTGACATGCTCCTTCTCGTTGAGCTGGCGGACGATGTCGAAGATTTCCTCGACCAGTTGCGGGGCGAGGCCCATCGACGGCTCGTCGAGCAGGATCATCTTGGGCCGCGACATGAGCGCGCGGCCGATGGCGGTCATCTGCTGCTCGCCGCCCGAGGTATAGCCGGCCAGCGACTTGCGCCGCTCCTTGAGCCGCGGGAAATAGCTGTAAACAAGCTCGATATCCTTGGCGATGCTGGCGCGGCCGTCGCGCCGCGTATAAGCGCCGGTCAGAAGATTCTCCTCGACCGTCAAATGCCCAAAACAATGACGACCCTCCATGACCTGGATGACGCCGCGAGGGACAAGATCGGCCGGGGTCAGCCGATCGATGCGGTCGCCGCGATAGTAGATCGATCCCTTGGTCACGTTGCCGCGCTCGGCGGTCAGGAGATTGGAAACGGCCTTGAGCGTCGTCGTCTTGCCGGCGCCGTTGGCGCCGAGGAGAGCGACGATGCCGCCTTCGGGCACTTCGAGGCTGACGCCCTTAAGGACGAGAATCACGTGATCGTAGATGACTTCGATGTTGCGCACCTCGAGCAGCGGCTGATTGGCGGTCGCGGCCGAAGGCTGGCGGAGGGCGGCGGATATGGTCATGGCGGGATGAAATCAAAAGCGGAGGTTGAGGCAGGAACCGGTGCATCGAAACGGAAACAGGGGCGGGGTTTAACGCCCGCCCCTGTCCTGCGAATGCGTCCGCTCAGCCTTCCTTGCTGCAATCGCGCGGCGTGATGTTCTTTTCCTTGGCGTATTTCGCCGCCGACTCTTCGATCATCGGCCGGACGATCTTCTGATCGGTGCCGATCCAGCCGCTGGCGTTGACCCATTTCTCGCCGCTCCACTGCAGGAAGCGGACGGCGCCGCCGCCCTCGTGATCGGTGCACGAGATCTTGAACGCCGGCATCAGGCCGCGCGCGCCAAGCGCCTCGATCTTCTTGACGTCGAAGTTGAGATGTTCGATGCCCCAGCGGATCTGTTCGCCGGTCAGCGGCTTCTTACCGTACTTTTCCTGGGCCGTACGGATCGCCTCGACCGTGACGATGCCGTGCACCACGCCGCGGTTGTAATAGATCGTTCCGACGCGAGCGAGGTCGATATTGCCTTTGCCCTTGCCTTGCACGTTTTCGAGGATCGACTGAATGACCGGATAATCGCGTCCGGCGCCGTGGAAACCGGCGGCGATATAGCCCTTCGCCGCTTCGCCCGCGGGAATGACGTCTTCTTCCGAACCGGCCCACCAGACGCCGACGATCTTGTTGGCCGGGAAGCCGATGCGCGACGCCTCGCGCAACGCCGTCGGGTTCATCACGCCCCAGCCGCGCAGAATCACCCAGTCGGGCTTGTATTGCTGGATCTGCAGCCAGGTCGCTTTCTGGTCAATGCCCGGATGGGCGACCGGGAAATGCTTAACCTCGAAGCCGTACATCTGCGACTGCTTGTCGAGGACCGGAATGGTCTCCTTGCCATAGGCGGAGTCATGCAGGATGTTGGCGATCTTTTTGCCCTTGAGCTTGTCCATCCCGCCTTCCTTGGCGCCGATGAACTTGATCTTGGCGGTGTTCTGCGCCCAGTAATTGGTGATCAGCGGAAAAACATAGGGAAAGACTCGGCCGTCGGAGGCATCCGTGCGCCCGTAGCCGATCGAGATAATCGGAATCTTGTCGTTGGTCGCCCGGGCGATCAGCGAATAAGTGATGCCGGTCGACAGCGGATGCACGACGCTCGCCCCGGTCGAGCCCTTGCCCTTGAGGCGCTCGTAGCATTCGACGCCGCGGTCGTTCTGATAAGCCGTCTCGCACTCTTCCCAGGTGAGCTTGACGCCGTTTACGCCGCCATCCCGCTCATTGATAAGCGACATATAATCCATCATGCCGCCGAAGATTCCGGTACCGCCGGCGGCGTAGGGGCCGGTGCGGTAGATAAGGACCGGAACGAATTGTTCGCTAGCCTGCGCCCCGGCCGGCGTCGGCGCGGCAATGGTTAACGGCGCGGCCAGCGCCACGGCTGCGAACAGGCCTGTGGCAAGTCTAAATAAACCCATGATTTTGCCTCCCTAAGCGCCGGCTCCATTCCCACGTTTTCACGTTTTATTTCACGTTTTCACGTGTGGATCGGCTGGAAACCTAACCTACAATACCTTCGCCATTGACACAAAATAGAAATTTACCCACACGTCAATGTGACGAATGGCCTGTATTGGCCGACGCTGTCGCTGGAGCGAGCCAGCTGAAAATCCCGATGGCGGCGACGAGGCCGGCCGCCTGGGCGGCAATAAACGCCGGCACGTCGGCCGCATGAATGCCAGCCATGCTGCCGGTCAGGGCGCGGGCGAGCGTCACCGCCGGATTGGCGAACGATGTCGATGCGGTGAACCAGTAAGCGGCCCCGATATAGGCGCCGACCGCCCACGGCAACGAATCGGGCCGGCGGCGCGAGCCGATCCAGATGACGCCGATCAGGCCGAAGGTGGCGATAAATTCGCTGAGCATCTGCGCGCCGCCGCTTCGTCGGTTCGCGGACGGAGTGAACATCGGCGCTTCGAACATGAGATGCGCCGCGCCGACGCCGGCCATCGCCCCGGCCAATTGCGCGACGATATATATCGCCGCCGCCGACCAGGCGACGTCGCGCCGATACGCCATCGCCAGCGTGACGAAAGGATTGAAATGCGCTCCCGATATCGGCGCAAAAATCAGAATCAAAACGGCGAGCGCCGCGGCGGTAGCCAGGGCGTTGGCGAGCAGCGCCAGCGCCCCGTTGCCGGCGGCCAGCTTTTCGCCCATCAGCGCCGAGCCGACGATAGCGGCAAGCAGAAATGCGGTGCCGAGAAACTCGGCGGCTCCACGACGCGTCATCCGGCGCTTTCCGCTTGCCTTGTCGCCAGCGCGTGCGCCGCCTGCTGCAGGGCGGACCGGTCGCTTGCCGTGACCGACAAGGCGCAGAAACCGCGAATGCGCCGCTCGATCTGGCGCAACACGTCGGCGAACATTGCGCGTTGCTCCGCTGCCGGCCCCTGATACGCGGCCGGATCGGGAAAGCTCCAATGCGCCGTCGCCGGCCGTCCGGGCCAGACGGGGCAAACCTCGCCGGCCGCCTGGTCGCAGACGGTGATGACCAGATCAATCGCCGGCGCGCCGGGCGCGGCGAATTCGTCCCAGCTTTTGCTGCGCAGACCCTCGACCGGCAAGCCAACGCGGCGCAACAGATCGAGTGTCTGGGGGTGGACGGCTCCCTTGGGGTGGCTGCCGGCGCTATAGGCCCGGAACCGTCCGTTGCCCCAGCGGTTCAGCAACGCCTCGGCGATGATCGAGCGCGCCGAGTTACCGGTGCAGAGAAACAGAACGGAGACTAGCTGCTCGGCCATGGCTGTGTTCAGCATCCCGTGCCGATGCAGCAGCCCGCTTCCGCTTTCACCGGCGTGGTTGCGACGGCCGCGACGACGGCATCGGCCGGTTTGCCGGCCTGCGAACAACAGGCGGAGCCAGCCTTCTCGCTGGCCGCGTCTTCAACGGCCGTATCGGCGGGGCCGAGATCGGCGCCGTAGGTGGTTGCCTCGCCCTTGGTGAAGAAGGTCTCCCAGGCGATGCCCTCCGGATCGACGACCCACGCCTTTTCCGAGCGCGCGTAGCAGCAGGCCGCCTCGCCCTTGTCGAGGAGCGCCCGGCCGGCGCCTTCGAGCCGGTCATGCACGGCGACAAGCTCTTCGCCGTTTTCGGCCTGGATGCCGAAATGGTCGAGGCCGGGCTTGCGGCCGCGGGCCGAGATGGCGAAGTTCACCCGCGGATCGTCCAGCATCCACTTCGCGTAGTCCGGCTTGTGGACGTCGGGCGACGCAGCAAACAGGTCGGCATAGAATCGAATGGCCTCGCCGAGGTCATTGACCGCGACGTGAACGTGAAACCTTTTCATGGCTCGATGCTCCTTTGGCTGCGCTGGTAATGGTCGTGCGCGCCGGGGGCAGACAGCCCGGCCCGCACTGCTCCGGCTGGCTCCGGCAGCAATTTTCGGTGAGATAGCCGACGAGGGCGCCCATTGCCTCGAAATCGGCGGCGTAGATGATCGACCGTCCGTCGCGGATCGAGGTCACCAGCCCGGCCTGGGCAAGCTGGGCGAGGTGAAACGACATGGTCGCCGGTGCGACGGCCAGTTGCTCGGCCAGGGCGCCGGCCGGCAGGCCGGCCGGGCCGGCCTCGACCAGAAGGCGGAAGATGGCGAGCCGGGTATCCTGGGCGAGCGCGCCCAAAGCGACGATGGCGGATTTCATTTCCATATTTATAAAAATATGGAAATGAATGGTGTTTGTCAAGTCCGCCGTTAAGGACGCGTTTCAGCGCCGCGCGATCAATGCGGGAAGGGCCAGAGGCGCAGTTTTTCCTTGCCGATCTGCCATAGCCGGGCGAGTCCGTGCGGCTCGGCGATCAGGAAGACGATGATCAGGCTGCCGAACACCAGCAGCTCGAGATTGGCCAGCACATTGGCCGGCAAGACGCCGCCAAGCAGCGCCGCGATGTTGGTGATCAGGATCGGCAGGAGGACGATGAACCCGGCGCCGAGAAACGAGCCGAGAATGCTGCCGAGGCCGCCGATGATGATCATGAACAGGATCTGAAAGCCGCGGTTGAGATCGAATGCCTGGGCGTCGACGGCGCCGAGATAGACAAACGCCCACAACGCCCCGGCGACACCGAGATAGAACGAGCTGATCGCAAAAGCGAGAAGCTTCGTCTTCAGCATCGGGATGCCGATAATCTCGGCCGCGACATCCATGTCGCGCACCGCCATCCAGGCGCGGCCGATCGAGCTGCGCACCAGGTTCTTGGCGGCCAGCGTCATGATGACGACGATCACCAGCGTGACCATGTAGCGCTGGACCGGCGAGTCGAAAACGATGCCGAACGCCTCGATCGGCGGCGCGGAAATGACGCCCGACGGCGTATAGTTGGTGAACCACTCGACCTTGGTGAACAACCACTCGATGAAGAACTGCGCGGCGAGGGTGGTCACCACCAGATAGAATCCCT
>JACQAF010000305.1 GCA_016195145.1 Rhodospirillales bacterium | reverse complement strand
GCCGTCCCCGCCCAGCATGTGCGGGTCATACTCGGCCGGCTCGCCGGGCGGCTGCCCGATGATCTGCCGCTGGTCATCTGCGCCAAGGGAATCGAGATCGAGACCGGACAGCTGATGAGCGAAATCGCCGCCGAAACCTGCCTGGCGGCGCGGCCGGCGATCCTGTCGGGCCCGACTTTCGCCGGCGAGGTGGCGCGCGAGCTGCCGACGGCGGTGACACTTGCCGCCGCCGATCCGGTCACGGGCCAGGCGCTGATCGCAGCGCTGGGAACGGCGAATTTTCGTCCTTATCTGGGCACCGATCTCGTCGGTGCGCAGGTCGGCGGCGCGGTGAAGAACGTCATCGCCATCGCCTGCGGGATCGTCGAGGGGCGCAGGCTCGGCGACAATGCACGCGCCGCCCTGATGACGCGCGGTCTTGCCGAGATCATGCGATTTGGCGCGGCGCTTGGCGGGCGGGCGGAAACGCTGATGGGCCTGTCCGGTCTCGGCGATCTGGCGCTGACCTGCAACAACAAGCAGTCGCGGAATTTCGCTCTCGGGATGGCGCTCGGCGAGGGGCGGCCGCTGATCGCGGCACTGGCTGGAAAATCGTCGGTGGCCGAGGGCGTGACTAGCGCCAAAGCGGTCATTACACGCGCCAACCGGCATGGCATCGACATGCCGATCGTCGCCGCGGTCGATGCTATTCTCCACCGCGAGGCCGATATCGATGCGACGGTCGCGGCCCTGCTTGCCCGGCCGTTCAGGAGCGAAGGCTAGGAGAACGCGATGAATTACTGGCTGATGAAATCGGAGCCCGCCGCCTATCCGTGGTCGAAGCTCGTCGCCGACAAGCGCGGCCACTGGGATGGCGTGCGCAACCATCAGGCATCCAACAACATGAAGGCGATGAAGATCGGCGACCGCGCCTTTTTCTATCACTCCACCGAGGGCAAGGAGATCGTCGGCGTGATGGAGGTGGTGCGCGAATATTACCCCGACACCACGGACCCCGAGGGCAAATGGGTCATGGTCGATGTAAAGCCGCTGATGGCGGTGAAGACGCCGGTGACCCTCGCCGCCATCAAGGCGGGGCCGCGTCTGAAGAATCTGGCCTTGGTGCGCCAGTCGCGCCTGTCGGTGGTGCCGGTCGGCGCGGCCGAATGGAAGCTCCTGTGCAAGATGGCCGGCATCGCGGCATGAACGGCGGGCACGTCCTCTGCCGCGTCGACGAGATCGCCGATCCGGGGGCGAAGGGCTTCACCCTCGACGATCCGGCCGGCGATCCCTTGCGGCGGCGCGAGATTTTTGTCGTCCGGCGCGGCAGCCATGTCTATGCCTACATCAACTCGTGCCCGCATGTCGGCACGCCGCTCGACTGGCGGCCCGATCAGTTCCTGTCGCCCGATCGCGACCTGATCCAGTGCGCAACCCACGGTGCGCGCTTCGAGATCGCCAGCGGCTATTGCGTCGCCGGCCCATGCAAGGGCAAGTCGCTCACCCCGGTCGCCGTGACGGTCGAAGGTGGCGCGGTGATCATCGCCGAATAACCCATCGGCTTGTTTTGCGGCCGTTTCATGGCTCATAATCGACGTATAAAGACCGTTGCCAGGGAGACCCGCATGTCCCACGATCAAGTGTTCCCCGTTCCACCCGACGTGGCGCGCGCCGCATGGGCGGACGCCGCGAAGTACCAGCAGATGTACGAACGTTCGGTGAAGGACCCCGAGGGGTTCTGGGGGGAGCACGGCAAGCGTCTCGACTGGATCAAGCCCTATACCAAGATCAAGGACACGTCTTTTTCCGGCGACGTGCATATCCGCTGGTTCCACGACGGCACGCTGAACGCCTCGGCCAACTGCCTCGATCGGCATCTCGCCAAGCGCGGCGACCAGACCGCTATCCTGTGGGAAGGGGACGATCCCAAGGACAGCAAACGCATCACCTACCGCGAGGCGCACGAACAGGTCTGCCGGCTCGCCAATGCGATGAAGAAGAACGGCGTCAAGAAGGGCGACCGCGTCACCATCTACATGCCGATGATCCCCGAGGCGGCCTATGCGATGCTCGCTTGCGCGCGCATCGGGGCGATCCATTCGGTGGTGTTCGGCGGTTTTTCGCCCGATTCGCTCGCCGGCCGGATCAAGGATTGCGAATCGAAATTCCTCATCACCGCCGATGAGGGCCTGCGCGGCGGCCGCAAGGTGCCGCTCAAGGCCAACGCCGATGCGGCGCTGAAATCCTGCCCCGGCGTGGAAAAGGTCCTGGTCGTCCGCCGCACCGGAGCCAAGGTCGATTGGCAGAAGGGCCGCGATCTCTGGTACCACGAGGAATGCGAGGCGGCATCGACCGACTGCCCGCCAGCCGAAATGAGCGCTGAAGACCCGCTATTCATCCTTTACACCTCGGGCTCGACCGGCAAGCCCAAGGGCGTGCTTCACACCACTGGCGGCTATCTCGTCTATGCCGCGATGACGCACCAGTATGTGTTCGACTATCGCGATGGCGATATTTACTGGTGCACGGCCGATGTCGGTTGGGTGACGGGCCACACCTATATCGTCTACGGGCCGCTGGCCAACGGCGCGACGACGATGATGTTCGAGGGCGTGCCCAACTACCCCGATTTCTCGCGCTTCTGGCAGGTGGTCGACAAGCACAAGGTCAATATTTTTTACACCGCACCCACCGCCATTCGCGCCCTGATGCGCGAGGGCGACGGCCCCGTTAGGAAAACCAGCCGCAAGAGCCTGCGCCTTCTTGGCACGGTCGGCGAGCCGATCAATCCCGAAGCCTGGCTGTGGTATTACAACGTGGTCGGCGACAAGCGCTGCCCGATCGTCGATACGTGGTGGCAGACCGAAACCGGCGGCATTCTCATCACGCCCCTGCCCGGCGCGATCGCGACCAAGCCCGGCTCGGCGACCAAACCGTTTTTCGGCGTGAAGCCGCTGATCGTCGACAATGACGGCAAGCCGCTCGACGGCCCGTGCGAAGGCAACCTGTGCGTCGCCGATTCCTGGCCGGGGCAGATGCGCACCGTGTTCGGCGATCACAAACGTTTCGTCGAAACCTATTTCTCGACCTTCAAGGGCCTCTACTTCACCGGCGACGGCTGCCGGCGCGACGCCGACGGCTATTACTGGATCACCGGGCGGGTCGACGACGTGATCAATGTCGCCGGCCATCGCCTCGGCACGGCCGAGGTCGAATCCGCACTGGTCGCCCATCCGGAGGTCGCCGAGGCGGCCGTGGTCGGCTATCCGCACGACATCAAGGGCCAGGGCATCTACGCCTATGTCACCCTCAATGTCGGCGCGCAACCGACAGACGATCTACGCAAGGACCTGGTCAAATGGGTGCGCAAGGAGATCGGTCCGATCGCCACACCCGACCTTATCCAGTGGGCGCCGGGTCTGCCCAAGACCCGTTCGGGCAAGATCATGCGCCGCATCCTGCGCAAGATCGCCGCCAACGAGCACGACGCGCTCGGCGACACCT
>JACQAF010000307.1 GCA_016195145.1 Rhodospirillales bacterium | reverse complement strand
TTACGCTCGCCCGCAATTTCGCCACGTTGCTCGGCAGCCGGGTCTTCATTGGTTACGTGCTGGTCGGCTGCCTGTTCACCGGCGGTCTGCTTGCCTGGCTGTCGGGATCGTCTTTCGTGCTGATTCGCGTTTTTGGCACTGCCGAGGAGAATTTCGGCTTTCTGTTCGGAACCGTGATGATGGGCAATATTTGCGGCCTGATTCTCGCCAGCCGTCTGCAACGACGCCGCGGTATCGACGGGATGATGCGTCTTGGCGTCATGATCGCCGCCGCCGGCGGGGGTGCGATGGCGGCGCTTGCCTGGGCCGGGGTCAACGCGACCGCCGCGGTCATCGTCCCAATGATGATCTTCATGCTGGGATTTTCGTTAGCCCTGCCGCAAACCATCGCCGGGGCGATGGCGCCGTTCCCGCATATTGCCGGGGCCGCGTCCTCTCTATTGGGATTCCTCTATTCGCTGGTCGGGGTTGCGGTCAGCATGGCCATCGCCGGCTTTTACGACGGGACCCAACGCCCGATGGCAACCGCCATCGGCCTGGCTGGCGGAATGGCGGTCTTCGCTTACGCCGTCATGCTGCGCCGCCGATCGGCCGGGGCGTAGGCGGGGCATGCGCCCCATGCGCGAAACCGGTTGCCAAGGGGGCGTGTCCGCTTTACCGCTTAAAGGTAACAACCATCATGCGCAGGGCTTGGATCTAATGGCCACCATCGCCATCGGCGGTTTTCAGCACGAAACCAACACCTTTGCGCCGACCAAGGCGTCTTATGCCGATTTCGAATCCGGCGGCGGCTGGCCGGCACTGGCGCGCGGCGCGGCGGTGCCCGAGCAAGTCGCCGGCGTGAACCTCTCGATCGCCGGGTTCATCGAGGCCGCGCGCGCCGCTGGTCACCGCCTTGTGCCGCTCGTCTGGGCCAACGCGACGCCCTCGGCCCACGTCACTCGCGACGCCTTCGAGCGCATTACCGGCATGATGATCGAGGAGCTGGGCCGGGCCGGGGCGGTCGATGCGGTGTATCTCGACCTCCACGGCGCGATGGTCGCCGAACATGTCGACGACGGCGAGGGCGAAATCCTCGCCCGCGTGCGCAAGATTATCGGCCCGCGCGTGCCCATCGTCGCCACCCTCGACCTCCACGCCAATGTCAGCAAGGCGATGATCGAGCGCACCGAGGCGCTGGTCGCCTACCGGACCTATCCGCATGTCGACATGACGGAGACCGGCCAGCGCGCCTTTCGCATGCTGGCGACGATTCTGGAGCGGGGCGAGGCGCCGGCCAAGGCGTTCCGCCAGTTGCCGTTCCTGATTCCAATCACCGCCCAGTGCACGCTGATCGATCCGGGGCAGAAGCTTTACGCCCGGCTTGCCGAACTGGAAGCGTCAAGCGGCGCGACGCTGTCTTTCACCCCCGGATTTCCGGCGGCCGACTTCGCCGATTGCGGCCCGGCCGTGTTCGGTTACGCCGCCAACGGCAAAGGCGTCGAGGCGACGGTTGCGATGCTGGCCGGCGAAGCGGCGGATGCCGAGGGCGAGTTCCTCGCCGAATTTCTTTCGCCCGATGACGCCGTGCGTCGCGCCATGACGCGCACGATGCCGGGCGGCCCGCCGGTCGTGCTCGCCGATACCCAGGACAATCCCGGCGCGGGCGGCAATGGCGACACGGTCGGCCTGCTCGCGGCCATGCTGCGCCAGCGGGCGGAGGACGCCGTGCTCGGCCTGCTGATCGATCCTGCCGCCGCGAAGCAGGCGCATGCTGCCGGCGTCGAGGCCGAGACCGAATTCGCACTCGGCGCGGCATCGGGCTGGGCGGGCGAGAAACCGATCGCCGGCCGCTTCACGGTCGAGCGTCTGGGCGACGGCGCCTTCACCTGCACCGGCCCGTTCTATCGCGGCAGCCAGATGCGCCTCGGGCCGATGGCGCTATTGCGCCGGGGCGGGGTGCGGGTGGTCGTGGCGTCGAAAAAGGTTCAGGCGGCCGATCAGGAAATGTTCCGCCATCTCGGCGTCGAGCCGGCGCGGATGCGGATCGTGGCGCTCAAAAGTTCGGTCCATTTCCGCGCCCATTTCCAGCCGATCGCGCGCGAAGTTCTGGTCGTCGCCAGCCCAGGCCCCAACCCGGCCGACCCGGCCGATCTCGACTGGCGCAAATTGCGCCCGGGCGTGCGCCTGCGGCCGCACGGCCCGGTTTTCTCGCCAAAAGCGGGGCGCTAGCCGGCGCTGCGGCTGCGCCGGTAGCGCGGCAGCGTATCGCGCACGTCGAGCCACGGCACCGCCGCCTCGGTCCATAAATGGTCGACGGGCGCGACGCGCTCGGGCCGGTCGAGCGTGCCGGCGGTGATGTCGATCAGGTCCGGATTTGAGTCACCCTGCCAGGTCAGGGCCGAGCCGCAGGCCGCGCAATACCCGCGCATGGCGATGTCCGACGACCGGCGGGTCGCCGGCTTGCCCTTGGTGAAGCTGAGCGTCGCCGTGGTGAAGGTCGCCCAGGTGACGATCGGCGCGCCGCTGCCCTTGCGGCACATCGCGCAATGGCAATGGTTGACGTGTCGCGGCCGGCCCACGGCACGATAGCGCACCGCGCCGCACAGGCAGCCGCCTTCGTGGATTTCGTCGTTCATGCCCCTCTGTTCCTTATTTCGCACCATACCGGCGTATGGTCGGATGCCTTGTCGAGCGCACGCGGCTCCCTGTCGATGCCGGCAGCGGCGAGCCGGTCGGCCGCCTGCGGCGAGAGCAGCAGATGATCGATGCGCAAACCGCAATCGCGCGCGAAACGGTTCTGCACATAGTCCCAGTAGCTGTACTGGTGCGGCTGCGGATGCAGGACGCGAAAGGCGTCGGTAAGTCCGAGATGGACGATCTTGCGGAACGCGGCGCGCGACGGCGGGCGGCACAGCGCGTCGTCCTTCCAGCCTTCGGGGTCGTACACGTCGTCGTCGGTGGGCGCGATGTTGTAATCGCCGCCGAGCACGATCGGCCGCTCGCTTGCCAGCAGGGTCTGCACATGCGCATGCAGCCGCTCCATCCAGGCGAGTTTGTATTTGTACTTGTCGCTGTCGACCGGGTTGCCGTTGGGCAGGTAGATCGAGGCGACGCGCACGCCGCCGACCGTCGCCTCGACATAACGTGCCTGCTCGTCGGCCTTGTCGCCGGGCAGGGCGCGCAGCGGATCCTCGATCTTCTCCCTGGCGAGGATGGCGACGCCGTTATAGGCCTTCTGGCCGACGATCTCGGCGCGATAGCCGGCGGCCTCGATCTCCAGGCGCGGGAATTCGTCGGCCACGCATTTCAGCTCCTGCAGCAGCACGACATCGGGCTGCACCTTCTTCAGCCACATCGCGAGATGGCCAATACGAGCCTTGACCGAATTGACGTTCCAGGTGGCGATTCGCATGCCGCGAATTATATTCGCATGCCGCGAACTACAAACGAAAAAAGCCCGCCACCATGGGCGGGCTCTGTTGTCTGGCGGCAGGCGCCGCGGCTTATCGTGCCCCTCCGGTCGAGGCTTTGGTCTCGCCAACCCCGACCTTCCGTACCGTTCCACCGTCGTCGAACAGAATCGTCAGGGTCCGCATTGTCGTATCGCCACCCCCGCCAGCATAGACGCCCGGCCCGACGGTCAGCGGGCGCGAATAGGCGATGGTCGCGTGATAGACCCACGATTCCGTATCCTTGGAAGGGAAGGCGATATTCGTCGGCGACCCGAGCAGCGCGCGAACGTCGTTTTTCGTCGATTTGTTCTCAACGATGCCGGACAGCACCTTGTCGTCGAAGATTTGCCGGTTGCCGGAACTCGCAACTTCGCGTGCATCATAGGTTTGGACGCACGCCGAAAGCGTGGCCAGCAATATGGTCGCCGCAACGATCAGATGACGCATGTGTGCCCCCCCCCCTTGCCGCCAAACATGGCGGGTAAATCCCGGTCCCGTTTCGATCGACGCCCCCCGGCCGTATGCTACGATATTATACCCGGTCAGATCGCAATCCTAGTAGAGCAATGCAACGCATGCGTTATGCGCCGGTCAGGAATAGGGCGGCTATTTGATATATCGGCCGCCGTTCAGCGCCCCCGCACTAAAACAAAAAGCCCGCCGGCATGGCGGGCTTTTTCCGGTTGCGCCAGCGGGCGCGGAAGTCAGACAGAAAAAGAGTTGCCGCAGCCGCAGGAGCTTTTGGCCTGCGGGTTCTTGATCGCAAACGACGAACCGATCATGTCCTCGACATAGTCGATTTGCGCGCCGCCGAGCAGATCGAGCGACACATCGTCGATCAGCACGGTGGCGCCATCGCGCTCGACCA
>JACQAF010000295.1 GCA_016195145.1 Rhodospirillales bacterium | reverse complement strand
GGGATGGGCGAGCAGTCTGACATGCGTCCGGCCGTCATAGGTCATCTGGCCGTAGATTTCGTCGCTGAGCAGGGCGACACGGGGATGCTTCTCCAGCCCGGCGACCAGCTTGTCGATCTGCGCCCGCGGCACGACGCCGCCGGTCGGGTTGGCCGGGCTGTTGAGGATGATCAGGCGCGTCGCCGGGGTGATCTTGGCCAGCATCTCGTCGGCGTCGAAGGAAAAGCCGTCGGCTTCGCGCAACGGGATCGGCACCGGCGTGGCGCCGGAAAACCGGATGACGGATTCATAGATCGGGAAGCCGGGATTGGGATAAAGGATCTCGGTTCCCGGCTGGCCGAACATGACGATGGCGAAGAACATCGTCACCTTGCCGCCGGGGACGATCAGGACCCGGTCGGGGTGCACCGCGGTCCCGAGGCGCCGGCGGATATCGGCCGCGACCGCCTCGCGCAAGGGCAGGATGCCGTTGGCCGGGGTGTAGCCGTGATGGCCGTCGGCCAGCGCCTTTTGCGCCGCCGCGACGATGTGCTCGGGGGTCTGGAAATCGGGCTGGCCGATGCCAAGATTGACGATACTGCGACCCTTGGCCTCCAGTGCCTTGGCGCGAGCCAGCACCTCGAAGGCGGTTTCGGTGCCAAGCTGGGACATACGGTCGGCAAGCGCAAGCATCGGGGCTCCCTAGGATAGTCCGGCCGGACTATGCCGCAAGGCGACAGGCCGGGCAAACCGGGAATGGGCGGCGGATTGTCCCCGGCGCGCGGGCCTTGCGGGGGCGGGGACGATCGTCTAAGTAGCTGGTCCCACGGTGGCGGGCGTAGCTCAGCTGGTTAGAGCGCCAGATTGTGGATCTGGAGGTCGGGGGTTCAAGACCCCTCGCTCGCCCCATTTTCTTTTGCGGGCCTATAGTTAAAAGCTTGAGGGGGATATCCGGGACGACCGATAGGGGGAGCGCCGCAACCGGCCCGTCCCGATCGTTCCCGGCATCGCGACAGGGGAACCCGATTTTCGCGGTCATGCCCGATCCCGCATCCGGCGATTGCCAATGAACATGACGCACAGCGTGCCGCTGATCGTCATGTTCGCGACCGCGATTCTGCTTTCCCGCGCCTATCTGGCGACCCGCGCCTACGATCCGATGATCGGCCGTCTCAGCCGGATGCTCGGCCGGCGCTGCGACCGGCTGCTGCTCGGCTTCATCGCTTTTGTCGCGGCGATCTCGGCGTTGCTGCCCAATGTGGTGACGGCGATGGCGGTGGCGCCGCTGCTGCCGCTCTTCGTCGCCCGCTTCGCCTATCCCGACGCGGCGACCGAACGGCTGGTGGCCACCGCGTTCACTGCCGGGGCGATGTGGGCGGCGAATATCGGCGGCATGGCGAGCATGATCGGTAGCCCGGCCAACGCCTTGCTGCTCGTCTATCTGAAGGCGGCCAATATCCCCGGCGCCGACCGGCTGAACTTCTTCACCTGGCTGATTTTCGGCCTGCCGGTGGCGGCGGTGCTGTGCCTGTTCGCCTGGGGGGTGCTGCGCATCGGTTTGCACCGCGCCCTGGCCGCGGCGACCCCGAACGGCCAGGCGGCCGAAGCCGCTCCGGCGGGCGGGCGGGAGACGATCGACGCCGCATCGCGCGCCGTGTATCGGCTGACCATTGCCTATCTGCTGTTCTGGTGCGCCGAGGGGATCGTGCAAATCCTGCTGCCGGCGCCGCTCAAGCCGTGGCTGATTGCGGCCTCGGTCGGGTTCGGTTTGTGGTTCGTATGGGCGCTGATGGGCCGCAAGCGCGAGACCGGGCAGCCGTTACTGCGATGGCGCGACGCGACGAGCCGCCCGCCGCTGCGCGGCATGCTGCTGATCGGCGTGACCGTCGCGGTCTCGCTGACCGCGGTCAAGCTGCTGCACATGGACAAGAGCATCGCGACGCTGGCGGGGATGGCGCGCGACGAAAATCTGGCACCGATCCTGATCCTGCTCGTCATGCTGCTGATCACTGTTTTTGCGACCGAATTCATCAGCAACACGGTGGTCGCCCTGACCTTCTTTCCGATCGTCCAGGCGACGGCCGTAACCTTGGGTTACAGCCCGCTGCCGATGCTGATCGTCGTCAGTCTCGCCTCGACCATGCCGTTCATGTCGCCGATCGGTTCGCCATCGAACGCCCTGCTGATCGGCGAGGCGAGGGGGATACGCCTGCGTACCATCTTCCGGCTCGGGTTTATCCTCGATATCGCCGGAGCGGTCGTATTGGCGCTGTTCGGGGCATATGTCTTGCGGGCAGTCCTATAGGAGTCTTTATCGAGGTGGATTTCTGCTTTGTTGCAGTCGATTGCCGGGTAAATCTGATTCGATTTCAAAAAATATTCGGTAGCTTTCTGAATCGCTTGATTCTTTTCCCTAGAAATCAGTTGACGGGCCGAGTCGCGCTGTGATTCGCTGGTGGCCATGGCGTTGTGGGGTGAAATCGGGCGGCGGGCAAGGGATGTGGTCGGGCCGGTGCTCGGCTTCTGCGCTGTCGGCTATTTTGTCTACCATTCGATCGAGGGCGACCGCGGGCTGATGGCCTATGTCCGCCTGTCCGGCGAGATCGCCCAGGCGCAGGCCCAGCTTGACGAGCTGGCGGCCGAACGCGGGGCGATGGAACGACGGGTGAGCTTGCTGCGCAGCGACCGTCTCGACCCCGACATGCTGGAAGAGCGGGCGCGCCGGGTGCTCAATTTCGCCCGCACGGACGAGATCGTCATCGTCGATCCGCCGCCAGGCGCACGCTGAAAGCACGCGCCAACGTCATAAGTAACCGCGTCGTTAGAAAACACATCTTGATAACGGCTTAAAGCGGTTGTCATCCGCCCACCACATCACGATTTCACTAGCCTTACGCCGATCGACGTAAGGCACAGCATTTATTGCCTTTTCCCGGGCGGTCCGATCATGGACAAGCGCCCGTCGTCCAAGTTAGGTTACGGGCCACATAAAGAAGAGCCGACCGTCACCGATGTTACGGCTCCATAATGTTTTTCTAATGTTCTAAAGGGAGGTAACAGTGATCCGATTCCGACTGCAAATGGCGATCCTGGCGCTCGCTGGCGTACTAATCGCGCTGCCTGCTTCGGCGCAGAATCCGAACTGGCCTAAATCGCTGACGCTGGGAACTGCCTCGGTCGGCGGCGTGTTTTTCGTCTATGGGCAGGTATGGGCCAACCTCGCCTCGGACGCAGTCAAGGTGCCGATCAGCACTCGCCAGACCGACGGCCCGAACCACAACATCATCCTGACCGATTCGAAACAGGTCGAACTCGGCATGACGACAATGGGCGTGGCGCTGCAGGGATGGAACGGCACCGGCGCGTGGACTCAAGGCAAGAAATTCCAGAACATCCGCGCCATCTTTCCGATGTACGACACGATGTTCCATTTCGTGGCGTTGCAGAAGAGCGGCGTGAACTCGCTTGCCCAGCTTAACGGCAAGAACATCGGCGTCGGTCCGCGGGCTGGCACGCCGGGGACCTATCTGCCGTTGATGTTCGAGGCGCTCAATATCAAGCCGGCGGCAATCCGCAACGGCGGCGCGTCCGACATGTCCTCGCAGCTTGGCGACGGGTTGATCGACGTGTTTGGCTTCGCCGCGGGCCTGCCGTTCCCAGCCTATTCGGAAATCGAGGCGCAGCGGCCGGTGGCGTTCTTCGCGTTCAGCAAGAGCGAGATCGCGACCCTCAAGCAGAAGTTCCCCGAGCTGTCGGATTCGACCATTCCAAAGGGCACCTACAAGACTCTGACCGAAGACCAGCCGACGGTCGGCGTGTTCAACTTCGCCATCGCCAACAAGGACATGCCGGACGATCTCGTCTACGGCATCGTCAAGGCGGTGATGGAGAACAATCCGCGGATGGTGCAGGGCCACGCAGCGGCGAAGGAAACCTTGCCGCAGAACGTGACCAAGAATAGCTTCCTGCCGTTCCATCCCGGCGCCGTGAAATACTTCCGCGAGAAGGGCTTCGCGATTCCCGACAGTCTCGCGCCGAAGAGCTAAGCGAAACCGATTCACGCAAGGGCGAATTAATCTGATAGCGGATTGCCGTCCCTCCTGCTCGCAGCAGGAGG
>JACQAF010000294.1 GCA_016195145.1 Rhodospirillales bacterium | reverse complement strand
TCCATTCTTGGGACGGTGGGACGGTAAAATGCCTCGCGCGCGCGTATAGCGTTGGGTGTCGGCATTTTCCGGTTCATTTCTCTCTTACGCGAGTCAACCGGCGTCCCAAGCGTCCCACCGTCCCAAGCGTTTCTTTTCAATGGCTTGCGCGGGACGGTCAGCGGGACGGTTGGGACGCTTCTAAGGGGGTATGGGGGTTTTTTCGGGCATGGGGTCTTCCTTTTCGGTCAGGTAGGCTGCCGGAATGAAGGTCGCGCGGGGTTTCGAGCCCCCGATCCGTATCGTGCCGGCCGCCAGCGCCCCTTCGAGGCGCTGCAGATCGTCGGCCCATTTGTTTCCCGACCATCGGGTCGAGACATAGATGCGCGTCAACCCCTCGAAGCGATTGGCGACGTAGAACCCCGGCCGGTCGGGCTTGAGCCCGCTGCCAGGCATCCAGACGCGGATGCCGATGCTCTCGAGGTGCTCGCGCACGTCGACATTCCGCGCATCAGTGGCGTCGACGAGCTGCTGGCCGATGGTGCGCTTGAAGCCGCCGCCCCATATTTCGCCGCGCGCCGACAGCAGATGATCGAGGCATCGCCGCGGGCCGCTATTTTCGTCGACCCCGTCGGCGATGCTGACGGCAAAGCGGCAGGCCAGCACGAGCTTCTTCGCGGCATCGATGTCGAGCGGCTCGTCGCGTTCGAGCGTCGCGAAGGCGGCGAGCAGGTTTCCCGGCTGGTCGGCATGACGCGGGTCGCAGCCGATTTCGGCGAGCACCCCGCGCACGGCCTTGAGGTTGTCGAAATATCGCGCCCGCCCGGCGATCATCCGCGCCCAAAGCGCCGGGGCCAGGTCGATCCAGCGCTCAATCGCGGTCGCGACCGCCTCGCGATCCGCCTCGGCCGGCAGGCGATCGAGATCGAGCCGCGTGAAGCGGGTTGCATCCTGCGGCTCGAAATCGGGCGGCAAGATCGCGCCGAGGACGGCCGCACCGGTCGCCTGAAATCGGCGGGCGTGCCCGCCGGGCGAGCCGCGCACGCCGCGCATGCCCGTGCCGCCCGAAAACCGCCGGATCAGCCGGATGGCGCGTTCGACCGCGCCGAGCCCGTCTCCGCGCTCGTCGCCTTCGCCCTCGTCAAGAAAGAACAGCCGTGCCTCGCCGGCCAGCGCGTCGCGCACGCCCGCCTCGGAAAATTCGTCGAAGACCAGCGCCAACACCGACGCCGCCTCCATCAGCTGGATCAGCGTCGACTTGCCGGACCCTTCCTGCCCGACGATCACCAGATGCGAGCGCCACGGCAACGCCGCGCCGAGCGCGCCGGCCGCGATGGCCCCGGCCGTGAGCAGCGGCGCATTCGGTTCGCGGAACCGCCACAGCGAGAGGTCCTCGACGAGTTGCCGCGCGATGTCCGGGCCGGCCGGTTCTTTCGCCGGGAACGCCACGGGCGGCATCGCCCTGTAGATGGCGCGGCCGAAGCGGAAGCCCGGCACGCACCACTGGGCGCTCAGCGCCCCGTCCGCAACGCCGGCGGTCGCCATCTGCACGGCGGGCGGCGGCTTCGCGCCGAGAAATCCCACAGCGTCCCCGCAGTGAATCAGCAGGCCCGCCCGCGCGTCGCTTGCCGCCCCGGCCGACCAGACGCCCCGACCGCGCAGCGGCGTCGCCAGGTCCCAAATCGGCCGGGCGGCGCATCCGCGCATCAGGTATTCGGCCGCGGAGGCGACCGTCCATCCGCCGCTTGGCTTGCCGTCCTTGTCGTAGGTCGGGAAGCGGGCGCGGAGCCAAAACGTATTCCCGTCGAACAGGCGCGCCACCCCGCCGCGGGTGAATAGTTGATTCTCGCGCAGCACATGGATTTCGCCGGCGAGCGAAGCAAAATAATAGGCCCCTTCGAGACGGCCGAGCGCGCGCACTGGGCATGGCCCCGGATCGACACGGCCGGACTCGTCGCCCGATCCGGCGCTGTCGCCGCGCCGGTCTTGCGGCGGCTCGGTAACGTCCCGCGCCGGGGGCGGCGCGGCCGCGCCGACCGGCGGCTTGAAGCCCGGCGGGAACGGCGAGGCCGGTGCCCCGGGCAACGGCAGGACTGCCGGCACCCCATCGTCAGGGGGTGCGCCGCCATTGATCGCCACGAGCCGGGGTTTGTTGTCGCTCATGGGCTCGGTTGCTCGTCGACATGCGCGACGCGGCGCGAGTGGCTGACGCACTGATCGTTCATCGCTTCACTTGCCCTCATCGATCGCGGGAACGCCGTATAAGTGAGCATGGGCAACAAAGCCTCTCCTGAAATGCACGGTCTCGTTTTGCGGCACTGCGAGGGGGCGACTCGCGGTCGACATTTGGGCGCGCGTGAGCGCGTTCCGGCCTCGTATCCCTTCGTCGACGATCCGGTTCTGTGCGGCGCAGCGCAATTGCCGCCATTTCTCCTGTAGCGCCGCACGCGCGACCTCTCGCCGGCGCGATCCGCAGGCGGGACAGCGCCGTGTCCACCAGTTCGCCAGCCATCTACCGAGCACCGAGCGCGCCAAGTTCACGGCAGCGCCCTCTCGATATCCCGGCCCCGAGGCGCGGCGCGCCACCATTTTTCTGCGGGTTCGGTTCCGACGAACGGTCGGAAAACAAATACCGGTCCATCCAAGCTCGCGGCGACGTGATGCACGAAGCCCCATCCCTTCCGACGTGGGCCGTGCACGAACAGTGACCAGTTCGTGTTGTCCGGGCAGATGACGCGATGGAAGTCTGCGCCGGTCAGACGATATGGCAAGAAGACGCGGCGCCGGCGACAGCGAAGCCGTGTGCCCTGCCGGTTGAAACCGGCGAGGCGCTCCTCGACATAGCCGCCGGCCAGCGGCACGGCGACTGCCCAGTTCCACGGATGATCGTGCGGCCCACGGTCGGGATCGGAGCGAAGATAGTGGTGGAGATACGCGGCCCCGCCGCCGGGCAATCGGCAAATAAAGTAGCGCTCGAACAGTGGCAGCCTTGCGTCGCGATCGATCGCGCCCTCAGCCTCGATCACGCGTACACGCAGATACCCCGAAATGAAATGCAGGATGCGACGTAGGATCACGGCGATTTCTCCCCTTCACGCTCACGCCGCGCCGTCAGTTCGTCGTTGAAATCCTTGCACTCGCCAGCGGCGACGAAGATACGGACCTTAACGCCGTCGCGCTCGAGCCGCGCTTTCAGCTGGCGAGCCCTCTTCAATCCGATGCCTTCCGGAGCCCATTCGCGGCCCTCGTCGACTTGCGGCTGGTCTTTGTCGGCATAGATCGCGACCGCGCCGACCTCGAATGGCAACCGGACGGCAGCGAGTTTTCCGGCGTCGAGGCACGACCAGCAGGGCGGCCCGATCAGCTGCGTCACCGACAGCGCGTCTTCGATGCCTTCGGCAAGGCCGAGCGGACCGGACGCCGGCACGGGAAACAGCCTGATAGCCCCGCACGCTACAGGGCCAAGAGACATTTTCTGGCAACCGCGTTTGATGTCGTCCGACCGCCGGACGACGCCGCGGCCATCCGGAGGATCGAGATACGTTCGGTGAACGCCGAGGAACCGCTCGCCCGCATCGACCACGCGCGCGACGAGGCCGGGCCATTTCTTGAGCGGCTGCCCGTGTGCGCCGATAAAGTCCTTATGGCTCAGCCCAGGATGAAATCTCAAAACATCCGGCGACAGCGCCGGCGCGATCCGCGCCATCTCTATTCCGCGGCCCTCGAGATAAAGCCATGCCGGATCGCCGGGACCGAGAGGAACCGATTGTTGCCATACCCGCCCGGCCGCGAGCGTCATGTCCGCGCGCCGCTCAAGCTCCGCTCGCAGGACGCGCTCGCGTTGCCTTGCTACCGTGGACCCCGCAGCGACCGCAAGCTTGCCTTCGGTTTCGAGCCGCTCCATCGCCTCGCGGAACGAAAGCCGCTCTGTTGTCATCACGAATTTGAACAGGTCGCCATGCGCACCGCATCCGAAGCAGTGATAATGACCGTCGTCGTAGACATGAAAGCTCGGAGTGCCTTCGCGATGGAACGGGCACAGCCCCTGATGCGTCCCGTTTTTCAGTTTCAGGGCGGTTCGCCGTCGGACGATTTCGACGAGATCGACGGCGCTCCTGACCCGGTCGATCCGCGCCCGGCGATCCGCCTGTGCCACTGTCGCCGCCGCGCGATACGCCCGCGCGCTCACGGCCGGCCCGCCCATAAACGGAGCGACCCGCGCGCGACTTTGATCCGGCAAACCAAGCTACGCTTGCGGGAAACACGGAAATGGCCATAGCTATTCTCGCGATCGAATTCGAAATCGTTTGGAAAGAAAAACTCAAATTCAAACGCAGCGCTGGGATTTTGTCGGGTCGGCGATGGCGGCAGGACACGTCCCGCCGCGTCGCCTTCCGGCGTAACCTTATCGGACGCCCGACGCGCCCCACATGCTTCCGCCGCCGTCGCGGGTTGCGGCATATCCCCATTGGCCACAACGGAGTGGTCTTTATATTTGCGGGCGAAGGTCGCCACCCTGGGGCCACCAAAGCGGATCAATTCCGTCACTCCCCGTCGTGATTGATGATCAGCTGCTCGAAGTCGTCGCGCGGCCCGGTCAGGTCCATCCAACCATGGTCTTCGACATCTTCCACGACGCGGGCCGGATCGATGTTGAAGGCGCGTGCCGCATCGGCGACCGACACGCCGGCGCGGTTCTGGCAGAACGACCATACCCGTATTGCGTTGCCGACATGAATTTTGGTCGGCACGCCAGTTTCGTTGCGCCGCGCGACGGCGAACGATACGGCGACAACTTCGGGGTTCTCGCGGACCGAATCCGGCCCGTGGATGCGCGACCAAAGGTCGAGGAACGCCGCCACGGCCATCCTGCGGTTGTCGATGACGGTTAGTAGCCGTCGGTGGTTCCACGCGATGCCCTCGGCAAGGGCGTCTTCGGCGCATATGAAGCGCAGCCGCTCGATGCGCGCCGCCGTGACGGTCAGTGTGAGGCGCGACACGCCGCGCGGCATATGGATCGATGGCTTGAAGTTGCCGGACCAGTCCGGCGTGTCGGCGAGATAGACGATGCTGCCGTCGTCGGCGCGGCCGTAGCTTTCGCGCACCCATAGCCGGTCGCCGGGGCGCACGCGCTGCCACACGGTCGGCCGGCCGTCCGGCCGCCACGCCAGCCGGCGCGTCATTGTCTTGCGCCCGCCGATCAGGGCGCGGACCATCTCGGGCTGGAACAGGACGGGGCGGTCGGTCATCGGCGCTACCCGTCAGTCGCCCTTCGTCGGGTCCGCAAGAAATCGTGAAACTCTCGCAACTCATCGTCTGTGGCGCGACGATTCAATATAAGCAGTAGCGTGCTGGGTTCATCGAACAGGCGCGCCACACCTCTTACTTTTATCTTCTCGATCGTAGCTGGATTTAACGGGGCAGCTTTGATCGGCCACCTGTCCGATAATTCGAGACGCGATCCATCTGCGTGCGTGATCTGCCACTCGCGCACCATCGCCTCTAACCGTTCGAGACGGTCATTTGAGAGATCGTCGATATGGGTATCCATCATCAGAGAAAGCAGCGGCCAAAACCTCTCGCCCTCTCGTATCGTGATCTGGTCTCTTTTGGGTCTCTCGTTCATTCCACACCTATATCGCTCTTCGCGTCGGGGATTATCGTCACGGAAATGCTGCCGGCTTGCGGCTCGGTGTCATCGAGCCCCAGAATACGGAGTATATCGAGCAGGGAGAGCGGCGCGTCGTCTGCCTCGGTCTTGCCGAGGCCGGCGAGCAGGGCAACCCAACTGTCCTTGCACGGGCCGGCGTCGCGGATGGCGCGGAGGGTGGTTTTCATTGTGCGGCCTCGATCAGTTCCCCGAGGTGCGCGGCCTGCCGTTTCCACTCGGCGGCGTAGACATCGGCGGCGCCGCCGGCGAGGGCGTAGCGGGCGGAGCGGGCGGAGCGGGCGGCGTGGGCGGCGGCGGTGACGGCGTCGCGGGCAGCGAGGTCGGCGGCGGCGGCGGCGCAGGCGGCGGCGTGGTGGGCGTCGCGGGCAGCGAGGTCGGCGGCGGCGGCGGCGTGGTCAT
>JACQAF010000036.1 GCA_016195145.1 Rhodospirillales bacterium | reverse complement strand
GATGGTCCCGGAATCCCAGGTTTTGGGCCAAAAATACCCACATCCCCAAAATCTGGTTGTTGGCCGGGCCGGCATCATGTTAGGTGAGATTCGTCAGGTGTGCTGGACCGAGCCTTTAGCACCAAGCGTCAGGTCGCGCTGAACCGGGATTTGATGCTGCTGTCCGGGCGGGACATTAACGATTTGTGACGCCGATGGTGATGCCGGCGGTGCCTTAAGCGGCCCCGTCGGCATCGTCATTTAGGCCGGGTCATTCAGGTTGGATCATGTGGAACTGGGCTAGGCCCGGTTTTCGGCCGGCTCCGGATAACGGCGCGCAAAAAAAGCGAGGCGTCAGGCGCGCTGGACCGAGATCCGACGCTGCGTGTCCGGGCGGGACACTACCTGACGCCTCGGGAACCCGAAGGCTCCCAGCCGCACGAGGGTTCGAGGTTCCCCCACCCGACCGTTGCCCGACGCCCCTGGTCTGACGCCTGACCCCGATCCTGGCGGCGGCGAAACACGGCGGTTAAGCCATATTCCGACCCCGAGGCAAGCCGTCCTGCCGACGCGCAACCCCTGCCCGTACCCGGCGTCCGCGGAACACCCCGCCTTGCGGCGCAGCATCCCCGACCGCCCGGCCCGCCGGCACCGCACCCCGCGGGGCGGTACCGCCACCGGCCGAACTGCCTGCCTCTTGCGAGGCCGGCCGCCCGACGCGGGCTGGCGTCACGCGCGAAAGTCCGAACCTGCCGCCCGGCGCGCCCCTCTTCCGGGGAAGCGGCTCTCACCGGGGAGAACGACGCACCCCCGAAGGGGCGGAGGTCGTCCTGCGAAAAACCGGTCTGTCCGATTCGCCACCGGCCCTTTCGGGCGCGGCGCCTGCCAGAGGCCTTGCGGGCGAAGATCGCGGACCAACCCGACGTCTTCCGCGCACTCTCGCGTGCCGGTAGAAAGGATCGCAAAAGTATTGACGGTTCCGCAATAATAAAGATGAAGAACAGACAAGATTTCTGTTGATAAAATTTCAGGATCTGCACAATCGATCCACAAATTTTCCACCGGGTTTTCCACAGAAATGGCGACCCGGGCGGCACGCTAGACCGGGCCGGGTTGCACCCGTCGCGGGATCGTGGCCATGAGCACGCCGGCCAGGATCGTCGCCATGCCGAAGAGGTGGAAGAGATGGAAATCCTCGCCCAGCAACAGGATGGCGAGAACGGTCCCGAACACCGGCATCAGGTGAATCGAGAATCCGGCGACATTGGCGCCGACCGCGGCGACCGCCTTGTTCCAGCAAATAAATGCGGCGATCGAGGCAAACAGGGCGATGTAGACGATGCTTGCGGCGACGCCGGCGGTTATGACCGGCGGCCGGATGAAAATGATCTCGATCAAATGGAAAGGTAGCATCAGGCCGATCGCCATGACGGCGATGACGAACAGAAAGGGAATGCTGCCCAGCTCCGCCGGCTTGCGCTTGAGCAGGACCGAGTAAAGGCCCCACAAAGGCATGGCGGCAAGAATCCATGCATCGCCCGTATGAAACTCGAAGCTAAAAAAATTCGCGATCGTGCCGCGCCGCATGATGACCAGGATGCCGATGAGCGAAATCATCATGCCGCCGATTTGCCGCGTCGTAACCCGCTCGCCCTCGATCAGCCACGAACACAGGATCATGAACAGCGGCAACGACGAGTTGATAAGAATAGCGTTGATCGCCGTCGTCGTTTCGAGGCCGAGATAGACGAAGCTCTGGAACATCGCGACGCCGACGAGGGCGAGCAGCAGCAGAATCCGCCAGTGGCGGCGAATGACCGGCCACTTGCCGGCAAGCCCCGGCATGGCGAAAGGGGCGAGGATCAGCGCCGCGATCAGCCAGCGCCAGAAATTGATCGTCACCGGCGTCATCGCGTCGCGCACGGCCCGACCGACAATCCAGTTCCCGGACCAAAACAACGCCGCCAGTGCGAGATACAGATAAGGAAGAACCCGCGAGAACGAAGCGCCGGTCTGTCGCATGTCGGTGATCGAGATGAGGGATGGATAGAGGGAGGGGGTATCGGCGGCGGATCGACCGCCTTGGCCTGCTGCGGAGGGCGCACAAAACATCAAAGCGCGGGCGGCAACCGGAGCGTGACACCCAGAACCGGGGCTCTCGATAGCAGGATTGAAGCCTTACCGCCAGCGCGCTTTCGAGTAAGAGCGTCCCCGCACTGCAGCATTGACGGCCGCGACGCCGCAGTCTAAATCTTTGTTCGCATTGCACCTGCTTTCGGCTAGGCGGCAACTTTGCCTAAGGCAATATGCCGTTCGGTCGTGTGAACAGCTATTCCTGCCGTGCGAGTCCGAGCCTAAGGCGTCGGAACGGGCGGCTGGCCAAAAACCAAGAGGCGCCATGCCTTCGGATATGCCGACCGCAGAACGGGCTTCCGCCGCCCGCCCCCCTGCGCCTCGTCCGCTATCGCCTCATCTTCAGATCTACAAGCCGCAACTGACATCGGTTTTGTCGATCCTGCATCGGGCTACTGGCATCGCTCTTGCCGTGGGCACGTCGGTCCTCGTGTGGTGGCTGGTTGCGGCGGCTGCCGGCCCGGCGGCGTTTGCGACCGTGCAGGGCTTCCTCGGCTCGTGGATCGGGAAGCTGATGCTCTTGGGCTGGAGCGTGTCGCTGTTCTATCACCTCG
Source organism: Rhodospirillales bacterium (assembly GCA_016195145.1). Classification (GTDB taxonomy): domain Bacteria; phylum Pseudomonadota; class Alphaproteobacteria; order CACIAM-22H2; family CACIAM-22H2; genus JACQAF01. The sequence continues at coordinate 21,285 of JACQAF010000036.1, read as the reverse complement.
CCAACGGCATCCGGCATCTGTTCTGGGATGCAGGCTACGGGTTTGAGTTGAAGACCGCGTACGCTTCGGGCTGGGCGGTGGTGGCGGCGACGGCGGGGTTAACCGCCCTGGCGTGGCTCGTCGCCCTTGGCGGCATGCGATGAGCGGCAAGGCATTCGATACGCGCTCGCCGCTCAGCCGCGCGCGCGGCCTCGGTCCGGCCAAGGAAGGCGTCGCCCATTGGTGGGCGCAACGGGTGACTGCTGCGGCGCTGGTGCCGATGACGCTGTGGTTCGTCGTATCGGTTATCTTGCTGGCCGGGGCCGAACATGCGACGGTCGTCGCCTGGGTCGGTTCGCCGGTTACGACCGTTGCGCTATTGTTGCTGATCGCCGCCGTGTTCCATCACGCCCAGCTCGGCTTGCAGGTCGTGATCGAGGACTATGTCCATAACGAAGGGTTGAAGATCGCCGGCCTGCTCGTCATCAAGGCGGCGGCGTTGGTGCTCGCCATCGGCGCCGCTTTCGCCGTGCTGCGTATCGCGCTCGGTTGACCCCTGTCCGGAGGCCGATCCACCACATGCCCGCCACCGCTTCTGCCGCTCCCGCTTCGCGCCCCAATGGCCGTAATGGTTCCGCCTATACGGTGATCGACCATGATTACGACGTGATCGTGCTTGGCGCCGGCGGCGCCGGTCTGCGTGCGACGCTCGGCATGGCGACCGCCGGCCTCAAGACGGCCTGCATCTCGAAAGTATTCCCGACGCGCAGCCACACCGTGGCGGCGCAAGGAGGCATCTCGGCGTCGCTCGGCAATATGGGGCCCGACGACTGGCGCTGGCATATGTACGACACGGTCAAGGGATCGGACTGGCTCGGCGACCAGGACGCCATCGAGTATATGTGCAAGGAGGCGATTCCGGCGATCATCGAGCTCGAGCATTTCGGCGTGCCGTTCAGCCGTACCGAGGCCGGCAAGATCTATCAGCGGCCGTTCGGCGGCATGACCACAGATTTCGGCAAGGGCATCGCGCAGCGCACCTGCGCCGCCGCCGATCGCACCGGTCATGCCATCCTGCACACGCTGTATCATCAGTCGCTCAAGCATCGCGCCGAATTCTTCATCGAATATTTCGTCCTCGACCTGATCATGGACGAAGACGAGGTCTGCCGCGGCGCGCTCGCCTGGAATCTCTCCGACGGCACGCTGCACCGCTTCCGCGCCCATATGACGGTGCTCGCTACTGGCGGCTACGGGCGGGCCTATTTCTCGTGCACCTCGGCCCATACCTGCACCGGCGACGGCAACGCCATGGCGCTGCGCGCCGGCCTGCCGCTGCAGGACATGGAGTTCGTACAATTCCATCCCACCGGCATCTACGGTGCGGGCTGCCTGATCACCGAAGGCTCGCGCGGCGAGGGCGGATATCTGACCAACGCCGGGGGCGAGCGTTTCATGGAGCGCTATGCGCCGTCGGCCAAGGACCTCGCCTCGCGCGATGTCGTCTCGCGCGCGATGACCATGGAAATCCGCGCCGGGCGCGGCGTCGGTCCCGAGAAGGATCATATCTATCTCCATCTCGAGCATCTCGACGCGGCGCTTCTGCACGAGCGCCTGCCGGGGATTTCGGAGACGGCGAAAGTCTTCGCCGGCGTCGACGTGACGCGCGAGCCGATTCCGGTGCTGCCGACCGTCCATTACAACATGGGCGGCGTGCCGACCAATTATCACGGCGAAGTCGTGCGCCCGAAAGACGGCGACACCGATGCGGTAGTCCATGGCTTAATGGCGATCGGCGAGGCGGCGTGCGTGTCGGTGCACGGGGCCAATCGCCTCGGCTCGAACTCGCTGCTCGATCTCGTGGTGTTCGGTCGCGCGGCGGCGCTGCGCTGCGCCGAAGTGGTCAAGCCGGGCACGCCGCACAAACCGCTGCCGCCCGGCGCGGTCGATGCGGCGATCGCGCGCTTCGACCGCCTGCGCCACGCCAAGGGCGATACGCCGACGGCGGCGCTGCGGCTGGAAATGCAGAAGATCATGCAGAACAATTGCGCCGTCTTCCGCACGGCCGAGGTGCTCGATGAAGGCGTGCGGCTGCTCGGCGAGACGTTCAGCAAGAGCGCGGATATCCGGGTCAGCGACCGGTCGCTGATCTGGAACTCGGACCTCGTCGAAACGCTCGAATACCAGAACCTGCTGGCGCAGGCGGTGGTCACGATAAATTCGGCGGCGAACCGCAAGGAAAGCCGCGGCGCGCATGCGCGCGAGGATTTTCCCGCCCGCAACGACGACGAATGGCTCAAGCCCGGCCGGTGCATCTCAACTCGCTGACCAACGAAGTGCAAAGCTTCCCGCCCAAGGCGCGGACGTACTGAGCCGGAGAAGAGCGAACGTCATGGCCGAATTCACGCTACCCGCCAATTCCAAAGTCGTCCCCGGCAAGACCTATCCGGCGCCGGCCAAGGCCGGCCGGCTGCGCGAATTCCGGATCTATCGCTGGGATCCCGACACCGGCGCCAACCCGCGCATGGATGTTTATCAGATCGATCTCGACGCTTGCGGCCCGATGGTTCTCGACGCGCTGATCAAGATCAAGAACGAGATCGATTCGACGCTGACCTTCCGCCGCTCGTGCCGCGAGGGGGTGTGCGGTAGTTGCGCCATGAATGTCGGCGGGACCAATACGCTCGCCTGCACCAGGGCGATCGAGGATTGCGCTGGCACGGTCAAGATATATCCCCTGCCGCACATGCCGGTGGTCAAGGATCTGGTGCCGGACCTGACGCAGGCCTATGCGCAGCTGCGCTCGATCGAGCCATGGCTCAAGGCCGATACCCAGCCACCCGACCGCGAGCGGCTGCAGAGCCAGGCCGAACGCGCGGAGCTTGACGGGTTGTGGGAATGCATCCTCTGCTTCTGCTGCTCGACCAGCTGCCCGAGCTACTGGTGGAACGGCGATCGGTATCTCGGCCCCGCTATTCTCCTTCAGGCCTATCGCTGGATCGCCGATTCGCGCGACGAGGCGATTGGCGAACGCCTGGACAATCTCGAAGATCCGTTCCGGCTCTATCGCTGCCACACGATCATGAATTGCACGAAAACCTGCCCCAAGGGCCTTAATCCGGCCAAGGCGATCGCCGAGATCAAGAAGCTGATGGTTGCGCGGCGTTAGCCGCACAATCCGGCGCCGCCGCCCTTTTGCGGCAGCGCGGCGAGAGTTAGACTCGGGTTCATGTCGCCCAACGCCGCATCCCCGCGCATTGCCCTGATCCATGCCCTCCGCGATTCGGTCGAGCCGGCACGCGCCGCCTTCGCCGCCGACTGGCCCGAGGCCGAAACCTTCAACCTCCTCGACGATTCGCTGTCGGCCGATCTTGCGGCGGGAGCGGCTGAAGATGCAATCACCGAACGCTTCCTTGCTCTCGCCCGTTATGCGGCCGCGACCGGCGTCGATGCCGGCCGGACCGCCGGCATCCTGTTTACCTGTTCGGCCTTCGCGCGGCCGATCGAGGCGTGCCAGACGGCGCTCGCCATCCCGGTATTGAAGCCCAACGAGGCGGCGCTGGAGGCGGCGCTCGACGCCGGACCGCATATCGGCCTGCTTGCCACATTTCCGGCGACCCTTCCCTCGATGCGGGCCGAGCTTGTGGCGATGGCGCGGGCGCGCGGCGCGGCGGTCAAGATCGAAGCGCGCCTCGCCGAGGGCGCGCTGGCGGCGCTCCAGGCCGGCGATGGCGCGGACCATGATCGCGCAATTGCCGAGGTGGCGGCCGAAATGGGCCCGCTCGATGCGTTGGTGCTCGCCCAGTTCTCGATGGCTCGGGCCGCGCCGGCCGTCGCGCCGGTGCCGGGCCGCAGGCTTCTGACCACGCCGGCGAGCGCGGTCGCCAAGCTCCGGCATCTGCTGCGCGGCGGCTGAGGACGTTCGGGCTATTCGAGCCCAATCTCGCCCCTGATCGTCTTGTTAAGCCCAGTACCGTCGAGGCTGAGGGTGACGCTCGCCTTCAGCTTCTCGTTGCCTTTGAGCTTGCCGGCCTTGACCGCCGCCCGCACGGCTTCCTCGATCTCGCGCTGGCTGGTGACGCCGACGAGCTTGAGGAATTTGCGGATGTCCATGTTGAAGACGTCTTCGTTCACGATCGCCTCTCTTCCCATTGGCGGCAGGACGCCGGCTACTGCGTGGCGCCCTGGCCTTGCGGCTGACCGGGACGCTGGGTGCGCTGGGCCGGGCCGCGGCCCTTCTCCTGCATGCCATGGACCTGGTCGGCCCGGTCCTGGCCGCGCATCGCGCCGCCCTTGTTGGAATGCTCGTTGGACTTCTTTGCCTTGTCGGCTTTTTCAGGCTTCTCCGCCTTCTGCTTCATTTCTTTTTCCTTCTTCTCCTTCACCTGGACTTTTTGCTTTTTCGCCTTTTCGGCGTCATCGGCTTTCTGCTGGACGTGAACGGCCGGTGCAAAACCGGCGACGATGGCCGGCGCTCCGGCATTGGCGACGGACGACCCGGCGAGGAAAACCGAAAGGGTCAGGCCGGTGAAAACGAGGCGCAGCATCGACATGGAAAATACTCCTTGAACAGCAACAGGTTCCACATGATGGAACGATCCTCGGCGCAAGCTTAGCGCGCCCGCGACGGACGGGGCACAAGAAAATGTCCTTAACCGACGGATGCCCCTCTTGCGCAGCGACGGTGTTGGCTTCCGCGGGCTCGTCGGCCATACTTGGCGTCGCGACACCCAACCGCTTCCGCCATGCTTATCGGAGGGGCAATGCGATGCGCCTGACGCCTAAACAGCTTCGCCAATTCGAGGAAGAAGGCTATCTGTTCCTGCCCAATGTCTTCTCGCCGCCGGAAATGGATGTGCTGAACGGCGAAGTGCCGCGCGTCTTCGCCCAGAGCCGGCCCGAGGTGATTCGCGAAAAGGGCTCGGACGCGCCGCGAACGGCGTTTTACGTCCAGACCTGGAACGATATTTTCGCGCGGCTGGCGCGCCATCCGCGTCTGGTCGAGCCGGGTGCGCAGATCCTTGGCTCCGACAAGCTGTACATGCACCAGTTCAAGATCAACGCCAAGGCGGCGTTCGACGGCGCGGTGTGGCAATGGCACCAGGACTACGCGACGTGGCACAACGACGACGATATGCCGACCCCGCGGGCGATGAACATCGCCCTGTTCCTCGCCGAAGCGAACGAGTTCAATGGGCCGCTGATGTTCATCCCCCGCAGCCATCGCCAGGGCCGGCTGGTAGCGGGCCACGACGTAACGACCACCAGCTATCCCCTGTGGACGATCGATCACGAGACGATTACCCGTCTCGTCGCCGAGGGCGGCATCGTCGCACCCAAGGGCCCGCCAGGCTCGATTCTCCTGTTTCACGGCAATCTCGTCCACGCCTCGGGCTCGAACCTGACGCCGTGGTCGCGCTGGATCGTCTATCTGTCGCTCAATCGCTGCGACAACGCCATCCGCCGCTTCAAGCGGCCGACCTGGATCGCCAATCGCGATTTCACGCCGATCGAAATGCTGCCCGACAATTGCCTGACCGAGCCGGCGCGCGCGACGCGCGGGGCGGCGGAGTAGCGGCGATGAATCTTCACCGGTTGCTTCTCCAGCGCGCGGCGGCCGGCAAACCGGTGCGGGTCGGGCTGATCGGCGCCGGCAAGTTCGGCTCGATGTTCCTTGCCCAGGCGCTGCGCACTCCGGGCCTGCATGTGATGGGGATAGCCGATCTGTCGGTGCCGCGCGCGCGCGAGGCGCTGGCGCGCGTCGGCTGGCCGGCATCGCGCATGCGCTCGCCGCCATCGGCCACGGCAAGCATATCGTCATGGTGAATGTCGAGGCCGATGCGCTTGCCGGGCCGCTGCTCGCCCGCCGCGCCGCCGAGGCGGGGGTCGTCTACAGCCTTGCCTATGGCGACCAGCCGGCGCTGATCTGCGAGATGGTCGACTGGGCGCGCGCCGCCGGGTTCGATGTGGTCGCCGCCGGCAAGGGCACCAAATATCTCCCGGCCTATCACGCCTCGACCCCGGAAACGGTGTGGAGCCATTACGGGCTGACGCCCGAGCAGGCGAAGACCGGCGGCATGAATGCGCAGATGTTCAATTCGTTTCTCGACGGCACCAAATCGGCGATCGAGATGACCGCGGTGGCCAACGCAACCGGCCTGACGCCGGCGCCGCAGGGGTTGGGCTTTCCGCCCTGCGGAGTCGACGACCTGCCGCGCATACTGCGCCCCGCTCCGGCCGGCGGCCAGTTGCATCACGCCGGCCAGGTCGAAGTCATCTCCTCGCTCGAGCGCGACAGCCGGCCGGTATTCCGCGACCTGCGCTGGGGCGTTTACGTGACGTTCGAGGCGCCGTCGGAATACGTGCGCCGCTGCTTCGCTGAATACGGCCTGGTCACGGATTCATCGGGCCGCTACGCGGCGATGTACAAGCCCTATCACCTGATCGGCCTCGAACTCGGTATTTCGGTCGCCTCGGCGGCCCTGCGGCGCGAGGCGACAGGGGCGGCAACTGGGTTCCGTGCCGATGCGGTGGCGACGGCCAAGCGCGATCTCGCCGCCGGCGAAACGCTCGACGGCGAAGGCGGGTTTACGGTGTGGGGCAGGTTGATGCCGGCCGCCGATTCCCTGCGCGTCGGCGGGCTGCCGATCGGTCTCGCCCATGGCGTGAAGCTGGTGCGTCCGGTCAAGGCCGGCGGCGCGGTCGCCTGGGGGGACGTGGCGGTCGACCAGGAGTCGGCGGCGGTCAAATTCCGCCGCGAGATGGAAACCCTGTTTCGCAACGACCCGGCACTCGTACCCCGCGCTGCCGAATAGGCGCTGGCCCCGATGCCGTTCAACACCGCGCTCACGCATCTTCTCGGGCTTCGACACCCGATTGTGCTGGCGCCGATGGGCGGCGTTTCCGGCGGCGCGCTGGCGGCGGCGGTCGGCGCGGCCGGCGGCTTCGGGCTGATCGGCCCGAGCTATCTCGACGAGGCGTGGATCGAGCGCGAGTTCGACATTGCCGGCGACACAGCGATCGGCATCGGTTTCATCACCTGGCATATGGCCAAGCATCCGCAACGTCTCGATGCGGCATTGGCGCGCCGGCCGCGCGCGGTCATGCTGTCCTTCGGCGACGCGAAACCGTTCGTCGGGAAGATCAAGAATGCCGGGGCCAAGGTGATCCTGCAGGTGCAAACGCTGGCCGGTGCGATCGAGGCCAAGCGCCTCGGCGCGGACATTATCGTGGCGCAGGGAACCGAGGCCGGCGGACACGGCGCCGCGCGCGCATTATTCGGCTTCCTGCCGGCGGCGGTCGATGCGGCGGCGCCGGTTCCGGTGCTCGCGGCCGGCGCGGTGGTCGACGGCCGGGGACTCGCCGCCGCGCTGGCGATGGGGGCGGCGGGCGCCCTGGTCGGCACCCGATTCTTCGCCGCCACCGAATCGCTCGGCCATGCGAACGCCAAGGCGCGGATTGTCGCCGGGAACGGCGACGCGACGGTTCGCACCCGCGTCGTCGATATCGCGCGCGGCCTGGACTGGCCGGCGCCGTTTACCGGCCGGGCGCTGATCAATGATTTCACAACCGCCTGGCATGGGCGCGAGGACCAGCTCGAAGCCGTGCGCGAGGCGGAACTCGCACGCTATAGCGCCGCCGCCGCGCGGGGCGATTTCTCGACCGCGATCGTCTATGCCGGCGAAGGGATCGATCTGATCGACGACATCGCCCCGGCGGCCGCCATTGTCGAACGCATGGTCGCCGAAGCAGAGGCGGCGCTGGCCCGCCTGATCACTTTGCGGACCCGGACGCTGCCCGTCTGAGCGCCCCTTCCTACCTCTTCCCCCCGTCTTTACTTCCGCGCGCCGGCGATTAAGGTTTCGCCCTCAATGGACGACAGGTCTTCATCGCCGAATGGCGAGCCGGCGCCGGGCCCGCTCGCCGCCTATCGCGAGCGGGTCGCCGCCGGCGGCTTGAAGCACGATCCGGCGCAGGCGCTCGCCGCCGAAAAGCTCGAAGGCCTTCACCGGGCGCTCAGCAATTACCGCCCGGCCGGCAACGCCAGCGGCTGGCGGGCCCGCCTGGGCCTCGCTGGCCGGACCGGCCCGGCACCGCACGGGCTCTACCTCTTCGGCGGGGTCGGGCGCGGCAAATCGATGCTGATGGACCTATTCTTTTCGCTCGCCCCGGTCGAGCACAAGCGCCGGGTTCATTTTCACGAATTCATGATCGAGGTTCACGCCCGCATCCACGAATGGCGGCAATTGCCCGCGGACAAACGCGGCCGCGACCCGATCGCGCCGCTGGCCAACCAGCTCGCCGCCGAAGCGTGGCTGCTGTGCTTCGACGAGTTTCAGGTGACCAACATCGCCGATGCGACCATCCTCGGCCGGCTGTTTACGGCGCTGTTCGCGCGCGGCGTGGTCGTCGTCGCCACCTCGAACACCGCGCCCGACGATCTCTATGCCGACGGCCTGCAACGCGAATTGTTCCTGCCGGCGATCGCCCTGCTGACCGATCGGCTCGACCTGCTCGAACTCGACGGCGACGTCGATTACCGCCGCACGCGCCTGGGCGGCATGCCGGTGTGGTATGCACCCCTCGGCCCCGAATCGAGCGACGCGCTCGACGCCATGTTCACCCATATTGCCGGCGGCGAAAGCGGCGCGATGGAGCGGCTGATCGTCCAGGGGCGCGAATTGGTCGTCAACCGTGCGGCCAACGGCGTCGCCATGGCGACCTTCGCCGAATTGTGCGAGCGCCCGCTGGGCGCCGCCGATTATCTGACGCTGGCCACGCATTTTCATACCCTCGTTCTCGATGGAGTGCGGCAGATGACCGAGGACGAGCGTGACGTGCCGCGGCGCTTCGTCACCCTGATCGACGAGGTTTACGAACATCGCGTCAAGCTAATATGCGCCGCCGCCGCCGCGCCCGATCAGCTTTACCCCGCCGGCCAGCATGCGGCCGAATTCCGCCGTACCGTCTCGCGCCTGCACGAGATGCAAAGCGACGAATATCTCGCCAGCCCGCATTTGACATGACGCGCCCCCTTGCCCGCGCGCCCAAATCGGGGTACGACACGACCGAGTTTCCCGCCCTTGCGGCAACCCAAAAACCCGAGGTTATCCATGGCACGCAACAAGATCGCGCTCGTCGGCGCCGGTCAGATCGGCGGCACGCTGGCCCTGCTCGCCGGCATCAAGGAGCTGGGCGACGTCACGCTCGTCGACGTGGTCGATGGCGTGCCCCAGGGCAAGAGCCTCGACATCGCCCAGGCCTCGGCGGTCGAGGGCTTCGACGCTGCGGTTGTCGGCTCGAGCGATTACGCGGCGCTCAAGGGCGCGGACGTGGTCATCGTCACCGCCGGCGTGCCGCGCAAGCCGGGGATGAGCCGCGACGACCTGATCGGCATCAACGCCAAGGTCATCGCCACCGTCGCCGAGGCGATCAAGGCGCATTGCCCGAAGGCCTTCGTCATCGTCGTCACCAACCCGCTCGACGTCATGGTATGGGTGATGCGCGAGGTTTCCGGCCTGCCGCATAACAAGGTCGTCGGCATGGCGGGCGTACTCGATTCGTCGCGCTTCCGCTATTTCCTCGCCTCCGAATTCAAGGTGTCGATCGAAGACGTGACCGCCTTCGTCCTCGGCGGGCATGGCGATACCATGGTGCCGCTGGTGCGCTATTCGACCGTGGCCGGCATTCCGCTGCCCGATCTCATCGCCATGGGCTGGACGACCAAGGAAAAACTCGAGGCGATCGTTCAGCGCACGCGCGACGGCGGGGCGGAGATCGTCAACCTGCTGAAGACCGGATCGGCGTTCTATGCGCCGGCCGCTTCGGCGATCGAAATGGCGGCGAGCTATCTGCGCGACAAGAAGCGCGTACTGCCCTGTGCGGCGTGGCTCACCGGCCAGTACGGGGTCAAGGACCTCTATGTCGGCGTGCCGGCGGTGATCGGCGCCGGCGGCGTCGAGCGTGTGGTCGAGATCAAGCTCAATGCCGACGAGAAGACGATGTTCGACAAATCGCTGGCTGCGGTGAAGACGTTGTGCGACATCGCCGCCGGCATCCTCAAGAAGGAAGGCAAGCTGTAGCCCATAAGCAGCTGGATTCCCTATTTGTCCAGCCGCGGCGCGGTTGCACTGCGGCAATATAGTGCTACATTACGCTGCGTTTTCTTCACGGAAATGACGGCCGGACCGGCGGCTGGCTGTCGTTTTTCCTCGTCCGATCTACCGCAAGGACCCAGATCTCCATGAACATCCACGAATATCAGGCCAAAACGCTGCTCGCCAAATTCGGCGTCGCGGTGCCCAAAGGCGGCGTCGCCTATACGGCCGACGAGGCGGAGAAAGTTGCCCGCCAGCTCGGCGGTCCGGTATGGGTCGTCAAATCGCAAATCCATGCCGGCGGTCGCGGGGCGGGGCGCTTCAAGGGCGATCCCAACGGCAAGGGCGGCGTGCGCGTCGTCAAATCGGCCGAGGACGTAAAGGCCAACGCCGCGGCGATGCTCGGCCAGGTCTTGATCACCAAGCAGACCGGGGCCAAGGGCAAGGAAGTAAAGCGGGTCTATATCGAGGAAGGCTGCGACATCAAGCGCGAGCTTTATCTCGGCATGCTGATTGACCGCGCCACCGGCCGCGTCACCGCCATCGCCTCGACCGAGGGCGGCATGGAGATCGAGGAAGTCGCCGCCAAACATCCCGAGAAGATCGTCAAGGTGGCGATCGATCCGGCGACCGGCCTGCAGCCCTATCATGCGCGCAAGATCGCCTTCGCCCTCGCACTCGACGGCAAGCAGGTCGCCGCGGCAGCCAAATTCCTGTCGGCGATGTACGCCGCCTTCACCGGGCTCGACGCCTCGGTGGTCGAGATCAATCCCCTGGTCGTCACCGGCGCGGGCGAGGTGATCGCCCTCGACGCCAAGGTGAATTTCGACGACAACGCCCTGTTCCGCCACAAGGACGTGGCCGAGCTGCGCGACGAATCGGAAGAGGATCCGATGGAGCTTGAGGCCGGCAGGCACGAGCTCAACTACGTCAAGCTCGACGGCAATATCGGCTGCATGGTCAACGGCGCGGGCCTCGCCATGGCGACGATGGACATCATCAAGCTTTATGGCGGCGAGCCGGCGAATTTCCTCGACGTCGGCGGCGGCGCCACGCGCGAGCGCGTCACCACCGCGTTCAAGCTCATCCTTTCGGACGCCAATGTCGAAGGCATTCTGGTCAACATCTTCGGCGGCATCATGCGCTGCGACGTGATCGCCGAGGGCGTGGTCGCCGCCGCACGCGAGGTGGCGCTCAACGTACCGCTGGTCGTCCGCCTCGAAGGGACGAATGTCGAGCTCGGCAAGAAAATCCTCAAGCAGTCGGGCTTGAAGATCGTCTCGGCCGACAACCTCGCCGACGCCGCCGAAAAGATCGTCAAGGCCGTGAAGGAGGCCGCCTGATATGGCCGTACTCGTCGACAAGAACACTAAGGTCATCTGCCAGGGCTTTACCGGCGCGCAAGGAACTTTCCATTCCGAGCAAGCGATCGCCTACGGCACCAAGCTGGTCGGCGGCGTGACGCCGGGCAAGGGCGGCGCCAAGCATCTCGACCGTCCGGTGTTCAACACCGTGGCCGAGGCGGTGGCCGCGACCGGCGCCGACGCTTCGGTGATCTATGTGCCGCCGCCTTTCGCCGGCGACGCGATCCTCGAAGCGTGCGACGCGGGCCTGCGCCTTGTCGTGTGCATCACCGAGGGCATCCCGGTCCTCGACATGGTGCGGGTCAAGCGCGCCATGGCCAGCGGCAAGACGCGCCTTGTCGGCCCCAACTGCCCCGGCGTCATCACCCCCGGCGAGTGCAAGATCGGCATTATGCCGGGGCATATCCATGCCCGCGGCAAGATCGGCATCGTCTCGCGCTCGGGCACGCTGACCTACGAGGCGGTCGCCCAGACCACCGCCGCCGGCCTCGGCCAGTCGACCTGCATCGGCATCGGCGGCGATCCGGTCAACGGCACCAATTTCATCGACTGCCTCGACCTGTTTCTGGCCGATCCCGAGACGCAAGGGATCATCATGATCGGCGAGATCGGCGGTTCGGCCGAAGAAGAGGCTGCCGCCTTCCTCAAGGCCGCCAAGATCAAGAAGCCGGTGGTCGGCTTCATCGCCGGCATCACCGCCCCGCCGGGACGGCGCATGGGCCATGCCGGGGCGATCATCGCCGGCGGCAAGGGCGGGGCCGGAGACAAGATCGAAGCGATGAAATCGTGCGGAATCCGGGTTGCCGACTCGCCCGCCAGCCTCGGGAGCACGATGTTGAAGGCATTAAAGAATTAACCAATTCTCACTATATAATGGGCATCTGCGCATGGGACTGCAGACCTATGCCTAACTCGAGAAAGGGACGCGGCCGCCCCGGTCGACCGGGCCGCCGCCCGAAATATTGATGGCCATGCAACCCGACCCGATTTCGTTCCTCAGCGGCGCCAACAGCGCCTTCATCGCCGAACTCTACGCTTGTTTCCTCCGCAACCCCGAATCCGTCGACCGGAGCTGGCGGCAGTTCTTCGCCGGGCTGGCCGACGACGCGGCGGCGTTCGACGCCGATTTCCGCGGCGCCAGCTGGCGGCCGCGTGAGCCGGGCATCATCGGCAACGGCCAGGCGGGAGCGGCCCGGGCCGGCAATGGCGCGGCCGTGGCCCCGGTCGGCGACGTTCGCGCTGCGACGGTCGATTCAATCCGCGCCTTGATGCTGATCCGCGCCTATCGTGTACGCGGGCACCTGATGGCGAGCCTCGATCCGCTCGGCCTTGAGAAGCCCGATCCGCATCCCGAGCTCGATCCGGCCAGCTACGGCTTCGGCGAGGTCGATTACGACCGTCCGATCTTCCTCGACAACGTGCTCGGCCTCGAAAATGCGACCCTGCGCGAGATCATGACGCTCCTGCGCGCGACTTATTGCGGCACGATTGGCGTCGAGTTCATGCATATCGGCGACCCGGCGCAAAAAAGCTGGATTCAGGAGCGCATCGAGGGCGCGCGCAACCAGACTGACTTCACCGAAAAGGGCAAGAAGGCGATTCTCGAACGGCTGACCGCGGCCGAGGTGTTCGAGCGTTTCCTCGACAAGAAATACACCGGCACCAAGCGTTTCGGCCTCGACGGGGCCGAGTCGACGATTCCGGCGCTTGAGCAGATCATCAAGCGCGGCGGTCTTCTCGGCCTGCGCGAGATCGTCATCGGTATGCCCCATCGCGGCCGGCTCAACGTGCTCGCCAATTTCATGGGCAAGCCGTTCGCGGCGATCTTCTCCGAATTCCAGGGCAATGCCGCCCACCCCGACGACGTACAGGGCTCGGGCGACGTCAAATACCATCTCGGTACGTCGTCCGACCGCGATTTCGACGGCAATAACGTTCACCTGTCGCTGACCGCCAACCCCTCGCATCTCGAGGCGGTCGATCCGGTGGTTCTCGGCAAGGTGCGGGCGAAGCAGATGCAGCGCAAGGGCCTGACCCGCGAGGAAGCGATGGGCGAGGTGATGGGCCTGCTCATGCACGGCGACGCGGCGTTCGCCGGGCAGGGCCTGGTCGGCGAAACGCTGATGCTGTCGGAACTGCGCGGTTATCGCACCGGCGGCACGATCCATTTTATCGTCAATAACCAGATCGGCTTCACTACGGCGCCGGTCTATGCGCGCTCGTCGCCCTACCCGACCGATGTCGGCAAGATGATCCAGGCGCCGATCTTCCACGTCAATGGCGACGATCCCGAATCGGTCGTGCACGTGGCGCGCATCGCCACCGAATTCCGCCAGCGGTTCAAGAAAGACGTGATCATCGACATGATCTGCTACCGCCGGCACGGCCACAACGAATCCGACGAGCCGGGCTTCACCCAGCCGCTGATGTACCGCAAGATCGCTCAGCATCCGACGACCCGCCAGATCTACGCCGATCGCCTCGAGGAAGACGGCGTGCTGGCGCGCGGCGAAGGCGACGAGGTGCTGGCGGCGTTTCAGGCCCATCTCGAAGGCCAATACGAGGCCGCCAAGAGCTACAAGCCCAACAAGGCCGACTGGCTCGAGGGCAAATGGGCCGGCATGGAGATCGCCTCGGGCGAGGACCGGCGCGGCAACACGTCGGCGCCGATGGAGGCGTTGCACGAAGTCGGCGCGGCGCTGACCCGCGCGCCGGAGAAATTCAATCTCCACCGGACCATCCGGCGCCTGCTCGACAACAAGCGGAAGACCATCGAAAGCGGCAAGGGCATCGACTGGGCGACGGCCGAGGCGCTCGCCTTCGGTACGCTGCTGATCGAGGGGACGCCGGTGCGCCTGTCCGGCCAGGATTCGGGGCGTGGGACGTTTTCGCAGCGCCATTCGGTCCTTGTCGATCAGGAAACCGAGGAGCGGCACCTGCCGTTGAGTAATATCCGCGACGGTCAGGCGCCGTTCGAGGTGATCGACAGCCCGCTATCGGAAAGCGCCGTGCTCGGCTTCGATTATGGCTTCTCGCTGGCCGAACCCCACGCACTGGTGCTGTGGGAGGCGCAGTTCGGCGACTTCGCCAACGGCGCGCAGGTGATCATCGACCAGTTTATCAGCAGCGGCGAGTCGAAATGGCTGCGCATGTCGGGTCTGGTCATGCTGCTGCCGCACGGCTACGAAGGGCAGGGACCGGAGCATTCCTCGGCCCGTCTCGAGCGCTATTTGCAGCTTTGCGCCGAGGACAACATGCAGGTCTGCAACCTGACCACCCCGGCGAATTACTTCCACGCCTTGCGCCGGCAGGTCCGCCGGCCGTTCCGCAAGCCGCTGATCATCATGACGCCGAAATCCCTGCTGCGACACAAGCTGGCGTCTTCGACCGTGGCCGAAATGGGGCCGGACACCACCTTCCATCGCCTGTTTCCTGAGATGGGCAAGCTGGGGCCCGAGGCGAAGGTGCGGCGGGTCGTGCTGTGCTCGGGCAAGGTCTATTACGACCTGCTCGAAGAACGCGAAAAGCAGGGCGTCAAGGACGTGGCGTTGTTGCGGGTGGAGCAGATCTATCCCTTCCCCAAGAAGACGGCGGAAAAGGAACTGGTCCGCTACAAGAACGCCGAAGTCGTATGGTGCCAGGAAGAGCCCCGCAACATGGGCGCTTGGTCGTTCGTCGACCGCCGCATCGAAGAGGTTCTTTCCGGCATCGACGTCGCCGCCAAACGCCCGCGTTATGTCGGGCGGCCCGAACTGGCGTCGACCGCGACCGGTCTCTACAAGCGGCATGTGGCCGAACAGGCGAAGCTCGTCGACGAAGCGCTGAAGGCTTGATCGGCGGCAAACAAGGAAGAATGAGGCGCGATATGGCTGTTGCGATCAAAGTCCCCGCCCTTGGCGAATCGGTGACCGAAGCGACCGTCGCCAAATGGTTCAAGAACGTGGGCGATGCGGTCGCCGCCGACGAGGCGCTGGTCGAGCTTGAGACCGACAAGGTGACGGTCGAGGTCAACGCGCCGTCGGCCGGCACGCTGTCGGAAATCGCCGTCGACGCCGGCGCGACGGTTTCGGTCGGCGCCCTGCTCGGCAGCGTCACCGAAGGGGCCGCGCCGGCCCGGGCGAAAGCGCCCGCCGAAGCTCCCAAACCCGCCCCCGCCAAACCCGCCCCGGCGGCGAAGGCCGCTCCGGCGCCCGCCAAGTCGGCCGCCATGGCCAAGGATCCCGGTCCTGCTGCGCGCAAGCTGATCGCCGAAAAGGGCGTCGATGCGGCGACGATCGCCGGCACTGGCAAGGACGGCCGGGTCACCAAGGGGGATATCCTGGCGGTGGATGCGCGCCCGGCTCCCGCGCCAGCCGAGCCCGCGACGCCGCGCGAAACCGGCCCCCGCGAGGAGCGGGTGAAGATGAGCCGCCTGCGCAAGCGGATCGCCGAGCGGCTGAAGCAGGCGCAGAACACCGCCGCCATGCTGACCACGTTTAACGAGGCGGATATGGGCGCGGTGATGGCGCTGCGCGACCGCTACAAGGACCAGTTCGAGAAGAAACACGGCGTCAAGCTCGGCTTCATGTCGTTCTTCGTCAAGGCGTGCATCGTCGCGCTCAAGGAGCTGCCGGCGGTCAACGCCGAGATCGACGGCGAAGATATCGTCTACAAGAACCATTACGACATCGGCGTCGCCGTCGGCACGCCGCAGGGCCTCGTCGTGCCGGTGGTCCGCGACGCCGACCGTCTCGGTTTCGCCGAGATCGAGAAGACGATCGGCGAGCTCGGCAAGAAGGCGCGCG
This sequence comes from Rhodospirillales bacterium, assembly GCA_016195145.1. Taxonomy (GTDB): domain Bacteria; phylum Pseudomonadota; class Alphaproteobacteria; order CACIAM-22H2; family CACIAM-22H2; genus JACQAF01. The sequence continues at coordinate 5,061 of JACQAF010000036.1, read as the reverse complement.
ACGGCAAGCTTACCCTCGACGACCTGACCGGCGGCACCTTCACCATCTCGAATGGCGGCATCTACGGCTCGCTGATGTCGACGCCGATCCTCAATCCGCCGCAATCGGGCATTCTTGGGATGCACAAGATCCAGCCGCGGCCGATCGCCGTCGGCGACAAGATCGAAGTGCGGCCGATGATGTATCTCGCCCTCAGCTATGACCACCGCGTCATCGATGGGCGCGAGGCGGTGACGTTCCTCGTCCGCCTCAAGGAATGCATCGAGGATCCGCAGCGCCTCGTTCTCGACATGTAGGGGCGGCCGCCGGGCCGCGTCAGTCGGCGGCGGTTGCGATCGCCGCGGCCGTCAGCGCCTCGGCCCGGGCGATAAGCCGGCGGGCGTTGAGATAGGTCGGCACCTCGACCATCGCGCCGTCGAGTTCGATCCGGTCCTGCCCCCGGGCGCGCGCCGCCTCGAACGCCGCCACCACGCGGCGGGCCCGGGCGACTTCTTCGTTCGACGGCGTGAGGAGCGCGTTGACCGCGACGACATGCTGCGGCATGACGATGGCCTTGGCGACGTAGCCAAGCCGGCGCGCATGGCGCGTCTCGGCCTCAACCCCCGCCATATCGGAAAACGTGTAAGGGGCATCGATTGCCACCGTTCCGGCGGCGACGCACTCGACGAGAAACCGCGCGCGAACATAGGCAAGCTCGACGCCCTCGCGGCTCCGTTCGGCGCCGAGATCGGCCGCCATATCCTCGGCGGCGACGAGACAGGCGGTGACCCGCGGGCTGGCGGCGACAATCTCGGCCGTGCGCACCAGCCCCGCCGCCTGCTCGGCATTGGGGACGATCTCGGTGTCGCCGGGAGGAATGCCGAGCGCCCGCTCATGCTCGGCAATGGCGCGGTCGAGCGCGGCGATCTGGTCGGGGGTGGTCACCTTCGGCAGCATGACGATATCGGGCCGTCCGCGCATCGCGGCCGCCAGGTCTTCGCGCCCATCGCCCTCGAGCGGGTTGACGCGCACCCCGGCCAGCACGCCGGCCTTGCGCCAGCGGTCGTACAGGCCGGCCGCCAGCCGCCGGGCTTCGGGTCGCCGCCCCGGCGGGGTGAAGTCCTCAAGCTCGTGGATCAGCACGTCGGGGCCGCTCGCTGGCCCAGCGTCGAGCAAGGCTGATTCCGCCCCCGGCAGAAACAGCCATGAGCGGCGCAGGCGCGGTGAACGGCGCGACGACATCGATAATTCCCGGTTGTCCGGGCGCTATCGTCGGGGGTGGCCGCCCAGCCGTCAAGTGGCCTGCTTGCGCCGCGCCGCCAGTTGCGGCAAGGTCCGCCCGACCCCGGAGGAGAAAAATGGCCGACCAGCAATACGATCTCGTCGTCATCGGCAGCGGGCCGGGCGGCTATGTGTGCGCCATCCGCGCCGCCCAGCTCGGCATGAAAGTGGCCTGCGTCGAGAAACGCGAGACGCTCGGCGGCACGTGCCTCAATGTCGGCTGTATTCCCTCGAAGGCGCTGCTCCAATCGTCGGAGAAATTCGACGAGGTGCGCCATCATCTCGCCGCGCACGGGGTCAAGGTCACAGGCGTCGAACTCGACCTCAAGGGAATGCTCGGCCACAAGGACAAGGTGGTGACCGACAACACCAATGGCGTCGCCTTCCTGTTCAAGAAGCACAAGATCGACTGGGTGAAGGGCGCCGGGCGCGTCGCGGGCGCGGGCAAGGTCGCCGTGGCGCTCAACGGCGGCGGCGAGCGGACGTTGGCGACCAAGAATGTCGTCGTCGCTACCGGCTCGGACGTGGCGCCGCTTCCCGGCGTGGCGATCGACGAGAAAAAGATCGTCTCGTCGACTGGCGCGCTGGCGCTCGCCGAGGTGCCGAAACGTTTTGTCGTCATCGGCGGCGGCTATATCGGGCTCGAAATGGGTTCGGTGTGGCGGCGGCTGGGGGCCGAAGTGACGGTGGTCGAGTTTCTCGATCGCATCCTGCCCGGCATGGACGCCGAAATATCGAAGCACATGCAGCGCGTGATGAGCAAACAGGGCTTCGCCTTCAAGCTCGGCACCAAGGTTGCCGCCGCCAAGACAACCAACAGGGGCGTCCTCCTGACCCTCGAGCCGGCGAAAGGCGGGGCGGGCGAGGAGCTGGTCGCCGATGTCGTGCTCGTTGCCATCGGCCGCCGGCCGTACACCGAAAGCCTCGGCCTCAAGGAGGCCGGCGTGGCGCTCGACGACAAGGGCCGGATCAAGACCGACGCGCATTTCGCCTCGAACGTGCCGGGAATCTACGCTATCGGCGACGTGATCGCGGGGCCGATGCTCGCCCACAAGGCCGAGGACGAAGGCGTCGCCGTCGCCGAAATCATCGCCGGCCAGGCGGGCCATGTGAACTACGACGCGATTCCCGGCGTCGTTTATACGTGGCCCGAGGCGGCCTCGGTCGGCAAGACAGAGGAACAGCTCAAGACCGAAGATGTCGCCTATAAATCCGGCAAATTCCCGTTCACCGCCAATGGCCGCGCCCGGGCGATGAATACAACCGACGGATTCGTGAAGATTCTTGCCGACAAGACGACCGATCGCATACTCGGCGTGCACATCATCGGCCCCGACGCCGGCCACCTGATCGCCGAAGTCGTGCTGGCGATGGAATTCGGGGCCTCAGCCGAGGATATCGCCCGCACCTGCCATGCCCATCCGACGCTGAGCGAGGCGGTGAAAGAGGCGGCGCTCGCCGTCGATGGCAGGCCGCTGCATATCTGACGTGAACCCGGCTGGTCAGCCGAACAGGTATGTGATCGCGAAATAGAGCGCCGCCGCGCCGCCGAGGATCACCCCGGCCGCGAGCGCGACGGCGATCACGGCGACGGCAAGGCCGATAACCACATATAGGCCGTCGCGTTCGGTCAGACCGAGCGCGATGATCGCCACGGCGACGGCCGGCGGCTGGTTGCCGAAGGGAATCGGCAGCGACACGATGCTCGCCAGCACGACGAACAGGACGCCGAGCAGGCGCTCCGCCATCGGCGACGACAGCGCCGGCCAGCGCGGTCGCAACAGCTTTTCGAGCCTGGCGAGATACGGCATCGATTTGTCGATGACAGCGCGGAAATCGTTGCGGGCGAGCGACCGGCCGATCAGCCAGGCGGGAAGCCACGGTTTGGTGCGCCCCGCCGCCATCTGGATGGCGAAAAATATCTGCGGCAGGCCGAACACCGTCGACAGGCCCGGTATGGTGCCGAGGCCGACGGCGTTGGGCAGCGCGAAAATCAGCATCAGGATGCCAAACGCCCGGTCGCCGAGCGCGGCGACGAGATCGCCGAGCCGCACCCGGTCGCCGCCCGTCTCGCGGGCGAGCCGTGCGAGGAGATCGGAGATTTTTTGCGACTCGGGAGGAGAATCAGGCATGGGCTATGAACGAAACGATACCTCTAACGCTGCGATGCCGCTATCCTAACGATGCGACGCCGGACAGGTCAAAACGCCGGCTTGCCGAATACGCAGCTGTTTCGCCCGGTCCATGAATCGCACGCGCCTTATCGTTCTGCTCTGTTCGGCCGAAATTCTCGGCATGCTCAGTTTCGCGACGTTTCCGGCGTTGCTGCCGACATTCTTTCGCGAATGGAACCTGAGCAACACCGAGGCGGGCTGGATCAATGGCATTTACTATGCTGGCTATCTGCTCGCCGTGCCGGTGCTGGTGGCGCTCACCGATCGCGTCGACCCCAAGAAAATCTACCTCTTCGCCACCATGCTCGCCTTTGTCGCTGCGGCCGGTTTTGCCGTCGCCGCCGACGGATTCTGGTCGGCGATGGCGCTGCGCGGCCTGGCCGGGATCGGGCTTGCCGGCACTTATATGCCGGGGCTCAAGGCGCTGACCGATCGCATCACCGGCCCCCTGCAGTCGCGCGCCGTCGCGTTCTACACCGGAAGTTTCTCGATCGGCTCCAGCCTGTCGTTCTTCGCCGCCGGCGAGATTTCCGTCGCGCTCGACTGGCGCTGGGCGTTCGGCCTCGCCGCACTCGGGCCGCTGGCGGCGATCGGGCTGGTCGCCGTCCTGTTGCCGGCTTCGCGTCCGATGCCGGTGGCGCACGCGACGCGGCTGCTCGATTTTCGCCCCGTCCTGCGCAACCGGCCGGTGATGGGGTTCGTGCTGGCCTATATGTTCCACAATTGCGAGCTGTTCGGGATGCGCTCGTGGCTGGTCGCGTTTCTCGCCTTCAGCGCCGCGCTGCAGGCCCCCGGCGCCACGGTGTGGAGCGCTACGACGGTGGCGGCGCTGATCAATCTGCTCGGTCTTGTCGGCGGCGTTGCCGGCAACGAACTTGCCCTGCGCATCGGCCGGCGGCGGTTCGTGATCGTGGCGATGCTGGTTTCGGCGCTGGTATCGCTGAGCTTCGGCCTGTCGGCGCCGTTGCCCTATGTGCTGGTTGTGGCGCTCGCCGCCGTTTACGGGTTCACGGTGAGCTGGGATTCCTCCGCTATCACCGCCGGCGTGGTGGCGGCCGCCGACCCGGCATTGCGCGGCGCGACGATGGCGGTGCAATCCTCGCTCGGTTTCGTCGGCGCGTTTCTTGCGCCGCTCGCCTTCGGCATCGTGCTCGACGCTGCCGGCGGCAACGAGCAACCGCTCGCCTGGACTCTCGCCTTCGCCCTGCTGGCCGTCGCCGTCGCCATGGGGCCGCTCGCCATTCTGGGCCTGCGTGCGGCGCGCGCGCCAGATTAACTGCGCGCCCGCGGGTGGGCGCGGTCGTAAACGGCGAGCATTTGCTCGGCGTCGACCGCCGTATAACGCTGGGTGGTCGATAACGACGCATGACCGAGCAATTCCTGGATCGCCCGCAGATCGCCGCCGCCGGCCAGCAGATGCGTGGCGAAGCTGTGGCGCAGGGCGTGCGGCGTCGCCGTGTCGGGAAGGCCGAGCGCGGCGCGCAGCTTGCGCATCTGCCCCTGGATAATTTCGGGCCTGAGGCGCTTGCCGCGCGCGCCGAGGAACAGCGGCCCGTCCGCCTTGGGGCGGAACGGGCAGCGCGCGAGATAGGCCGCGACGGCCTCGCGCACCGCCGGAAGGAGGGGC
>JACQAF010000285.1 GCA_016195145.1 Rhodospirillales bacterium | reverse complement strand
TGCCGCGACGCTCGCCGGCAAGGGGCTCGACATCGTTTCCGGCGGCACCGACACTCATCTGATGCTGGTCGATCTGCGGCCGATGAAGCTAACCGGACGGGCAGCCGAGCAAAGCCTCGAATACGCCCGCATCACCTGCAACAAAAATGGCATTCCCTTCGATCCCGAAAAGCCGACCGTCACTTCGGGCGTGCGCCTCGGCACGCCGGCGGCGACGACGCGCGGCTTCGGCGTCGTGGAATTCCGCCAGGTCGGCGAGATGATCGGCGAGGTGCTGACCGGGCTGCGCGCCAACCCCGATGACAACGGGCGGGTCGAGAAGGAGATCGCGGGTCGCGTGCGCGAACTGTGCGCGCGGTTTCCGATCTATCCGGGTTTATGAACGGCCGATGGGGCGTCGAATAATAAAGACATAAGGCAAAGGGAAGGCAGGGGGGCATGCGCTGTCCATTTTGCGGCCACGACGATACGCAAGTGAAGGATTCGCGACCGACCGAAGACAACGCCGCCATACGCCGGCGACGGTTTTGTCCGGCCTGCGGTTCGCGTTTCACGACCTTCGAGCGCGTGCAGCTGCGCGAGTTGACGATCGTCAAGAAAGGCGGCGTGAAAGAAACATTCGATCGCGACAAGCTTGAACGCTCGATCATGATTGCGGTGCGCAAGCGCCCGGTCGAGCCGGAGCGGGTCGAGCGCGTGGTCAGCGGCATCGTCCGTCGCCTCGAAAGCCTCGGCGAGAGCGAGATTCCGTCGACCGTCGTCGGCGAGATGGTGATGGACGCGCTGTCGACGCTCGATCCCGTCGCCTATGTGCGTTTCGCCTCGGTCTACCGGAATTTCCGCGAGGCCAAGGACTTCGAAGATTTCGTCGGCAAGCTAGGTGTCGACAAGGACTGACCCCGCCGGGGCCGGCCACATGGCCGGGGCGCTCGCGCTGGCGCGGCGGGGGCTCGGGCGCGCCTGGCCGAACCCGGCCGTCGGCTGCGTGATCGTGCAGGAGGGACGCGTCGTCGGGCGTGGGTGGACCCAGCCGGGCGGCCGGCCGCATGCCGAAACCGAGGCCTTGGGCCGCGCCGACGACCGGGCGCGCGGCGCCAGCGCCTATGTCACGCTGGAACCATGCAGCCATCACGGCGAAACGCCGCCCTGCGCCGATGCGTTGATCGCCGCCGGGGTGCGCCATGTCGTGGCGGCAATGGAAGACCCCGATCCGCGCGTGTCGGGGCAGGGGCTGGCGCGGCTGCGTGCTGCCGGAATCGCCGTTGACACCGGTCCGCTCGCCGACGTCGCGGCCGAGATCAACGCCGGATTCCTCTTGCGGGTCCGGGCCGGCCGGCCGCTGGTCACCTTCAAGACGGCGACCACCCTCGACGGCCGCATCGCCACCCATACCGGCGAAAGCCGCTGGATCACCGGCGAGGATGCCCGTGCCCGCGCGCACGCCCTGCGCGCCGAGAACGATGCAATCATGGTCGGCATCGGCACGGCGGTGGCCGACGATCCGCAACTGACCTGTCGCCTGCCGGGGATGGAGGCGTGCACGCCGGTAAGAATTGTGATCGACGGGCGGTTGCGTTTACCCTTGACTGCAAAGCTGGTGGCGACGGCCGCCGCGACGCCGACCTGGCTGGTCACCCTCGCCGATGCGCCGCGCGAGCGGTACAAGGCCTTCGCCGATTGCGGCGTCGAGGTGATTACCGTGCCGGCGGGCGAGGGCGACCAGCCCGACATGGCGGCGACATTGCAGGCCCTGGGCGCGCGCGGCCTGACCCGCGTGCTGGTCGAGGGCGGCGGCCATCTGGCTGCGGCCCTGTTCCGCGCCAGCCTGATCGACCGGATCGTATGGTTCCGCGCCGCCCGGCTGATCGGCGGCGACGGCGTGCCGGCGGCGGTCGCGTTCGGCGTCGACCGGCTGGCCGATGCGCCCGGTTTCGTACGCCGCTCGGTTGAGCCCTGCGGCGAGGATGTGGTGGAAACGTACGTGCGGCGTAGCTAGCTTATCGGCATGTTCACCGGAATCGTCACCGATATCGGGCGGGTTCTATCGATCGCGCCAGCAACGGCGAAGGCCGATATACGGATCGAGATTGCCACCGCCTATGACACGGCGACCATAACCATCGGCGCTTCGATCTGCTGCGCCGGAGTGTGTCTGACGGCGATCGACACGGCGCCCGGCCGCTTCGCGGTGCAGGATTCGGCCGAAACGCTGGCGCGCACGACATTGGGCGCGTGGGTGGCCGGGACGCGGATCAATCTCGAACGCGCCTTGCGCGCCGGCGACGAGCTTGGCGGCCATCTGGTGTCGGGCCATGTCGACGGCGTGGCGCGGATCGTCGGTTGCCGCCCGGACGGCGAGAGCCTGCGCCTCAGCATCGAGACGCCGGCGGGCCTCGCCCCCCTGATCGCGCCGAAGGGATCGGTCGCCCTCGACGGCGTGTCGCTGACCGTCAACGAGGTCGAGGACCGCCCGGGCGGCGCCGCCCGGTTCGGCGTTAACCTTATTCCCCATACCCAGGCGGCGACCACCCTGGGGGCCGTCGGGGAGGGGCATCGCGTCAACGTGGAAGTCGATCCGCTGGCGCGCTATCTTGCCCGGTGGCATGAAAGGACGTGATCCCATGACGGCATCGAAGCGCCAGCGCGACCTGCTGGACCGGGGCGTTTCCGACCTCGCCTTCCTGTCGAATATCGAGGACGTGATCGAAGATGCCCGCAACGGGCGCATGGTCATTCTGGTCGACGACGAGGAACGCGAGAACGAAGGGGATCTGTTCATCCCCGCCCAGATGGCGACCCCCGAGGCGATCAATTTCATGGCCCGCTACGGCCGCGGCCTGATCTGCCTCGCACTGACCCGCATGCGGGTCGACGAGCTCGGCCTATCGCCGATGTCGCGCGAGAACGGCACCCGCCATCGCACCGCTTTTACCGTGTCGATCGAGGCGCGCGAAGGCGTGACCACCGGCATCTCGGCGTCGGACCGGGCGCGCACCATCGCCGTCGCCATCGATCCCGGCAAGGGCCGGGAGGATATCGTTTCGCCGGGGCACGTTTTCCCGCTGGTGGCGCGCGACGGCGGCGTGCTCGAGCGCACCGGGCATACCGAGGCGGCGGTCGACATCGCGCGACTCGCCGGCCTGATCCCGGCCGGCGTGATCTGCGAGATCATGAACGATGACGGCACGATGGCCCGGCTGCCCGACCTGGTGAAGTTCGCGCAGTTTCATGGCGTCAAGGTCGGCACCATCGCCGATCTTATCGCGCATCGCCGCAAGCACGACCGCACGATCGAGCGCACCATCGAGACGGCGCTCGACAGCCGCTTCGGCGGTACGTTCAAGATGTACGTCTATGTCAACAAGGCGGCCTATGCCGAGCATATCGCCCTGGTCAAGGGCGACATCTCGACGCCGGAGCCGGTGCTGGTCCGCATGCACGCGCTCAACGTCCTCGACGACGTTCTCGGCGACCGGTCGGTCGGCCGCGGCGGCGTGCTGCATTCGGCGATGAAGATGATCGGCGAGGCGGAGCGCGGCGTCGTCGTCCTGATCCGCGAGCCGCGCCCGAGCAGCCTGTCCGACCGCGTGCGGGCCCGGCTCGGCGACGCGGCCGGGCCGGCGGCGATGCTCGGCGATTTCCTGTCGGAGCGCGGCCGGGCCTCGGCTGCGGCGTCGTCGGGGCGTAGCGAATTGCGCGATTACGGGGTCGGGGCGCAAATCTTGCTCGACCTCGGCGTCAAGGATATGGTCCTGCTATCGAACACGCGCCGCACTATCGTTGGCCTCGAAGGATACGGGCTTCAGATCGTCGAGCAGCGGGCCATCCCGCAACTCGCCGACGAATAGCCCGTTCCGACGCCGAGCTCGAAGGAACGAAAAAATGGCCGATGCCCCGCATATCATGATCGTCGAGGCGCGCTACTACGTGCCAATTGCCGACGAAATGATTCGCGGCGCGATCGCGGCGTTGGAAGA
>JACQAF010000289.1 GCA_016195145.1 Rhodospirillales bacterium | reverse complement strand
CTGGGTTTTCCGCCGACAACTGGCGTTTTCGGCCAACAGGATACGACCCGCTCGCAGCGCCTGGCAAGTCGGTCAAACGTCGTATTCGAGGCCCCATGTCCGGTAGAAATCGCGCTTTTCGCCCCAGTTTTCCGCCACCTTGACGTGCAGGAAGAGATGGATATTGCGCCCCAGGATGCGCGCCAGCTCGGCCCGCGCCGCGGCGCCGATCGCCTTGACCTTCGCGCCTTTTTCGCCGATGACGATCTTGCGTTGCCCGTCGCGCTGGACATAGATCGTTTGCTCGATGCGCGCGCTGCCGTCGGCGAAGTCTTCCCACTTCTCGGTCTCGACCGCGAGCGCGTAGGGAAGTTCCTGGTGCAACTGAAGAAACGCCTGCTCGCGCGTCACTTCGGCGGCGAGCAGCCGCTCGGAAATGTCGGTCAGCTGATCCTCGGGATAATGCCACGGTCCAGCGGGCAAGCGAGCCTCGATGGCGCGTTTGAGATCGGCCGTCCCGTCGCCGGTCGCGGCCGATACCAGGAAGGTGTCGGTGAACGCGCCCTCGCGGTTGAGCGTCGCGACGAGGTCGAGCAGCGGCGGGCGCTTGATCAGGTCGATCTTGTTGACGACCAGGCCGGCGGCGATTCCGCGATCCCTCAGCGCGGCGACGATCTGCGCCGTCTCGTCGTCGAAGCCACGCTTGGCGTCGACAACCAGCAGCACGAAATCGGCATCCCCTGCCCCGCGCCACGCGGCATCGACCATCGCCCGGTCGAGCCGTCGGCGCGGCGCGAATACGCCCGGCAGGTCGAGATAGACCGTCTGGATCGCGCCCGTGACGGCAATACCGGCGATGCGGGCGCGCGTCGTCTGCGCCTTGGGCGAGACGATCGACACCTTGGCCCCGATCAGCCGGTTGACCAGGGTCGATTTGCCGGCATTCGGCGCGCCGAGCACGGCGACAAAGCCGCAGCGCCGGGCGGGATCTTGCGTGTTCTGTTCGCGATCGCTCATGACATGTCTTTCGTCTGCTGCAGCAGCGTCTCGGCGGCGGCCTGCTCGGCGGCGCGCTTCGACGGCCCTTCGGCCGTAGCGCTGCCCAGCCCCTCGACGCTGACTTCGACTGCGAATCGCGGCCGATGCGCCGGCCCGACTTTCTTCATCGTCTTATAGGCCGGCAACGGCCGGCCCCGTCCTTGCGCCCATTCCTGCAATGCGGTCTTGGCGTCCTGGGGCGGCGATGCGGGCGCCGTCAGAAGGGCCCCGAATTGCCAGGCGATGAAGGCCCGGGCCGCGTCGAGGCCGCCATCGCGGTAAAGGGCGGCAATCGTCGCCTCCAGCGCGTCGGCCAGAATGCCCGGCTCGCGCGCGGCGGCGGCGCCCGCGCCATCGGGCGATAGCTGAAGAAAATCGCCGAGCCGGACCGCGGTCGCCACGCGGGCGAGCGTATCACGATTGACCAGTGCGGCGTGACGGCGGGCCAATGCGCCTTCGGACTCGCCAGGGAATTGTTTGCACAGCATTTCGGCGACAATCAGGCCGATCACCCGGTCGCCGAGGAATTCGAGGCGCTCGAACGCGCTCGCGTCCCGCTTCGCCCGGCGGCCGGTCGTCGAGCTTGGGTGGGTAAGCGCCGCCGTCAGCAGCGCCGCATCGGCAAAGCGATGACCGAGCGCAGCCTCAAGATCGCGGAGCGACGGAAATGTCTCGGTCTTGCGGCGCTCAGTCAATTGACTTGAACAGGCGGCTATAGCGTGTCGCGAACGGCCATTTCCACGGCTCGATCAGGCTCGCGCCGCCATCGGTCGAAAAAAACAGGACTTCCGCCCGGCCGACGAGGTTCTCGGCTGGGATGAAGCCGACCGCGCTCAGAACCCGGCTATCTTGGGAATTGTCGCGATTGTCGCCCATGGCGAAGAAGTGCCCCGCCGGCACCGTATAAACCGGCGTGTTGTCGAGCTGATCATTATCGCTGATCTCAAGGATGCGATGCTGCCGCCCGTTGGGCAGGGTCTCGATGTATTGTGCGGTGCGGGTGACGACGCCGTATTCGACCGCGACGTAATCTTCGATGCGCTCGCGTTTTACCGGCTGGTCGTTGATATGCAGGATGCCGCCCTTCACCTGGATGCGGTCGCCCGGCAAACCGACGATACGTTTGATGTAGTCGACCTTCGGATCGCGCGGCAGCTTGAACACGGCGACTTCGCCGCGCTCCGGCGCACGGCCGAAAATTCGCCCGCCAAACAGCGGCATGCCATAGGGCAGCGAATACTTGCTATAGCCGTAAGAGTATTTGGAGACGAACAGATAATCGCCGATCAGGAGCGTCGGAATCATCGAGCCGGAGGGGATATTGAACGGCTCGAAGGCGACCGTCCGGATGCCGATGGCGATCAGCACGGCGTAGACGGCGGTCTTGACGAATTCGAGTACGCCGCCCGGGTTCTTGCGCAACATGGCTATTTTGCGGTCTTGCATAGAGAAATAAACGCACGCGCGGGGTTGGCGGGCGGCGGAAACGGGGCGATCAAGCCCTGCCCCGGGCCGCCTGTCAAGCGGCTTCCCCGGCCGCGGATACGGCGGAGATGATAACGATCGCGTGCGCCAGCGGCGGATCGTCGGTCAGCGACAGATCGATGCGCGCCGTCATTCCCGGCGGTACGAGCTCGCCGAGCCGGGCCAGCGCCCCGCCGGTCAGCTGCATGGTCGGCCGGCCGCCGGCCAGGTTGTCCACCCCTAGGTCGCGCCAGTACACCCCCTTGCGGAACCCGGTGCCAAGCGCCTTGGCGCAGGCTTCCTTGGCGGCGAACCGCCGGGCGTAGCTCGCTGCGCGGTTGGCCCGGCGTTCCGATTTGGCGCGTTCGGCGGCCGTAAAGATGCGGTCGATGAAGCGGTCGCCAAATCGCGCCAGGGTTGCCTCGATCCGCCGGATATCGACCAGATCGCTGCCGACGCCGAGGATCATCTCAGGCCGTGCGGCCGACGCTGGCTTCAGCGCGCGCCTTGTCCATGATCGCCCGCATACGACGGACGGCGCTGTCCAGCCCGCCGAAAACCGCCTCGCCGATCAGGAAATGCCCGATATTCAGCTCAACCACCGTGGGGATGGCCGCGATCGGCGTCACCGTTTCGTAGCTGAGGCCATGCCCGGCATGACATTCGAGGCCGATCGCCTCGGCATGGGCGGCAGCCGCCTTGATGCGGGCGAGTTGGCGGTCACGCTCGGCGCCCTCATGGTCGCAGTAGCTGCCGGTATGCAGCTCGACCACTGGCGCACCCTGGCGCGCGCCTGCCAGGAG
>JACQAF010000288.1 GCA_016195145.1 Rhodospirillales bacterium | reverse complement strand
GCCGCAGAACCGGGTCGACCTTATCTTCGAGATCGACGAGGGGCAGGTTACGACGGTCGAGCGGATCAGCTTCGTCGGCAATCGCCGCTACAGCGACGGCCGTTTGCGCGAGACCATCCAGACCAAGGAGAGCCGCTGGTATCGCTTCCTCAGCACCGACGACATCTACGATCCCGACCGCATGTCGTTCGACCGCGAATTGCTACGCAAATTCTATCTCGCCAGCGGTTATGCCGATTTCCGGGTGGTCTCGGCCGTGGCCGAACTGACGCCGGATCGCGAAGGGTTCTACATCACCTTCACCATCGACGAAGGAGAGCGTTATCGCTTCGGCGACATCGACGTCGTGTCGCAGATTCGCGGCGTCGATACCGAGGAGCTGAAAAGCAAGCTGACGACCGAGAAAGGCGAGTGGTACGACGCCGACAAGGTCGAGAATTCGATCAACGCGCTGACCGACGCCATCGGCAACCTCGGCTACGCGTTTGTCGATATCCGGCCGCGGATCAACCGCGACCGCGAGGCGAAAACGGTCGGGGTGACTTACGAGATCCAAGAAGGTCCGCGCGTCTATGTCGAGCGAATCAATATCGCCGGCAACGTCCGTACGCTCGACAAGGTGATCCGGCGTGAATTCCGCCTGGTCGAGGGCGACGCCTTCAATACGGCCAAGCTGCGCCGTTCGCGCCAGCGTATCCGCAATCTCGGCTTCTTCGAGAAGGTGGAGGTCAACAACGTTCCGGGCGATTCGCCGGATCGCACGATCGTCAACGTCGAGGTGCAGGAGAAATCGACCGGCGAGCTGTCTTTCGGCGTCGGATTCTCATCCTCGGACGGTGCGCTCGCCGATATCAGCATGCGCGAGCGCAATCTTCTCGGTCGCGGCCAGGATCTGCGCCTTAGCTTCACCCTGTCCCAGCGCCGGCAGCAGGTCGATCTCAGTTTCACCGAGCCCTATTTCCTCGATAAGAACCTGTCGGCCGGCACCGATATTTTTCGCATCCGGCGGAACTTCCAGCGCGAAAGCCGGTTCGATCAAAAGACGACCGGCTTCACGCTCCGGTCGGGCTACCAGATCACCGAAGCGCTGGGTCAGACAATCCGCTACACGTTGCGCCAGGACGAGATCGATAATATCAGCTCCAACGCCTCGCGCACGATCAAGGAGCAGCAGGGTACGACGCTAACCTCGTTGGTCGGCCAGGATCTGCTCTACGACAAGCGCGACGATAAATTCGATCCGACCGAGGGGTATTTCGTCCGCTACAATACCGACGTGGCGGGTGCGGGCGGTCCGGTCAAGTTTCTTCGTAACCGGCTGTCTGCGGGCTATTATTATCCGGTCGCTGATGAATGGGTGACAAGCCTGAGCGGTGAGGTCGGCTATATTGACGGTTTTTCGCAGGACGTCCGCATCCAGCACCGGTTCGCCGTCGGCGGCGACAATCTGCGCGGCTTCGCCAATAGCGGCATCGGCCCGCGCGATCGGGGGACGGGCGACGCGCTCGGCGGTAACGAATTCTTCACCGGATCGGCTGAACTTACTTTCCCGACTGGATTGCCCAAGGAGCTCGGCCTGAAGGGCAAATTATTTTCAGATTTCGGCACTTTGACTAAGATCGACAATCCCGGCCCTGAAATTGCCGACGAAGCGTCGATTCGCGTTTCGCTTGGCGCCGGGCTGGTGTGGCGTTCGCCTTTCGGTCCGGTGCGGATTAATCTTGCAAAGCCGATCCGGCGGGAAAACTTCGACAAGACCGAACTTTTCCGCTTCAGCTTCGGTTCGCGTTTCTAAGGCGAAGAGAGCATGACAGTAACGAAGATCGTTGGTTTCTGGATTGGAATGGCGTGTCTGTTGGCAGGCGCCGCAGTTCCGGCATTCGCCCAGCAACCAGCCCCGCGCCCGCCCGCAGGGGCGCCTGCTGCTGCGCCACAGACGGCATTGCCGGCTCCCGGCACGCCGACGGTGGTGGCTGACGTGATTCTGGTTCTGCAGGAAGCGGCGGCGGCGCAGTCGATCCGCACCCAGCTCGAAAAAAGGCGAACGACCTATCAAGGCGAGGTGCAGAAAGAAGAAAACGATCTGCGCAACGCCGAGCAGGAATTGGCGCGGCAGCGTACCATTCTATCGCCCGAAGCATTTGCGCAGAAGCGGCGAGAATTCGAGAAACGCGTGGCGGACGCCCAGCAGAACGCCCAGAACCGGCGGCGCATCCTCGACCAGGCCTTTGGCGACGCAATGCAGAACGTACAACAGGCGATGTTCGATGTTATCGGCGATATCCTGCTCGAGCAGAAATATCAGGTTGTGTTGCCGAAAGCCCAGGTCGTTGTGATGCAGACCTCACTCGACATTACGCCCGAAGTCCTGCGCCGCCTGAACAAGAAGATGCCGACGGTGACGGTGACCTTCCCGCCTAAGTGAGCGAATGATGGCGGACCCCCGATTCTTCAAGGCTAAAGGTCCGTTCCCGCTTTCCAGGCTGGCCGAAATCGCCGGCGCAACCCTCGGGCCGGGGGCCGATCCCAACGCCGAATTCACCGATGTGGCGGCCCTCGAGGATGCGGGCACGGCGCAGGTGAGCTTTCTCGACAACCGGCGTTATCTCGCGGCATTCGCCAAGAGCCAGGCTGGCGCGTGCGTCGTCCATCCCGACATCGCCGATCGCGCGCCGCCCGGTATGGCGCTGCTGCTGAGCGAAGCGCCATACAAGGCCTATGCCCTCATCGCGCGGGCGTTCTATCCGGCGGAGATCGCTGAGCCCGGCATTCATCGTATGGCGAACGTCGACCCGACTGCCCAGCTGGCGGAGGGAGTCAGCGTCGAGGCGAGCGCCGTCATCGGCCCGCGGGCGGAAATCGGCCCGCGATCGCGCATTGGCGCCAATGCCGTGATCGGGGCGGGGGTGGTTATCGGCTCGGATTGCATCGTCGGGGTCAATGCCTCCCTGGCGTGCTGCATCGTCGGGGCCCGGGTCATGATCTATCCCGGCGTACGGATCGGCCAGGACGGGTTCGGTTTTGCCAGCGACCGGGCCGGCCACACTAAGGTTCCGCAACTCGGGCGGGTACTGATCGGCGACGATGTCGAGATCGGCGCCAATACCTGCATCGATCGCGGGAGCGCGTCGGACACGGTGATCGGCGACGGCTGCATGATTGATAATTTGGTGCAAATCGGGCACAACGTGCGCTTGGGGCGCGGCTGTGTGTTGGTCTCGCAGGTCGGCATCTCCGGGTCGACCCACCTGGAGGACTATGTAATGGTCGGTGGCCAGGGGGGGCTCGCAGGGCATCTCCGCGTCGGTGCGGGCGCCAAAGTCGCGGCCCAGAGCGGCGTGCACCGGAATATTCCCGCCGGCGAGGCCGTCGGCGGATCGCCGGCCGTGCCGGTCGAGGAATGGCGACGTCAGGTCGCGGTCTTGCGACGGCTCGCGAAACGGAAGGCTAGCGAATGACGGAAACGAGAGCGGCAGAAAAAACGCAATCGACGATCGGTATCTTGCGGATCATGCAGATGATTCCGCATCGCTATCCATTCCTGATGATCGAACGGGTGATCAACGTGATGCCGAACGAAAGCGCCGTCGGGATCAAGAACGTGTCGATCAACGAGCCGTTTTTCCAAGGTCATTTCCCGCAGCGGCCGGTGATGCCGGGAGTGCTGATCATCGAGGCGATGGCGCAGACGGCGGCGGTGCTGGTCGTTCACTCGCTCGGCCCGTCGGCGGAAGGCAAGCTGGTCTATTTCATGAGCGTCGAGGGCGCCCGTTTCCGTCGCCCGGTGGGCCCTGGCGATACCCTGCATATTCATGTAGCCAAGGAAAGAAGCCGCGGCAACGTGTGGAAATTCAACGGCGAGGCCAAGGTCGACGGCACCCTGGTGGCGGAAGCGACCTATACCGCGATGATCATGGACGAGTAATGCCGGACATCCACCCGACGGCCATTGTCGAACCGGGCGCGCGCCTGGCGCCCGGCGTGAAGATCGGTCCGTACTGCGTTGTCGGCGCCGAGGTCGAGCTGGACGAAGGGGTCGAGCTGCTGTCCCACGTCGTCATTGCGGGGCGGACCAAAATCGGCGCGCAGACCAAAATTTTTCCTTTCGCCTCGCTCGGCCACCCGCCGCAGGACCTTAAATATAAGGGCGAACGGTCGGAGCTGATCGTCGGCAGCCACAACGTCATTCGCGAACACGCGACGATGAATCCCGGCACGGCCCATGGCAAAATGCTCACCCGCGTCGGCAGCCACGGCCTGTTCATGGTCGCCACGCATATCGCCCATGACTGCCAGGTCGGCGATCATGTGGTGATGGCCAATAATGCGACGCTGGGCGGCCATGTCCAGGTCGGCGATTATGCGATCCTCGGCGGCCTTGCCGCCGTCCATCAGTTCGTACGCATCGGCCCGCACGCGATGATCGGCGGCATGTCGGGGGTGGAAAGCGACGTTATCCCCTATGGGTCGGTGATGGGCGACCGGGCCCGCCTGTCGGGGCTCAACACCATCGGCCTCAAGCGCCGCGGCTTCTCGCGCAAGGATATCCACGACCTCCGCACCGCTTACCGGTTGCTGTTCGCGCAGGAAGGGACGATGGCCGAGCGGCTGGAAGACGTCGCCAACCTTTACGGCAAGAGCAAACCGGTCATCGATCTGCTTGAGTTTATCCGCAGCGATTCCGCGCGCGCCATCTGCCAGCCGAAAGCCGATCATGCCGCCTAAGCTCGGCGTGCTGGCCGGCGGCGGCCAGTTACCGGCGCGGGTCATCGAAGCGGCGCGCGCCACCGGGCGGGACGTGTTCGTTCTCGCCTTCGAGGGCCATACCGACCCGGCAACGGTGGCCAAGGCACCGCACCATGCCTGGACCCGGCTCGGCGCCGTCGGTGCGACGCTCAAGCTTCTCCACGATCATGGCGTTGGCGAGGTGGTTCTCGCCGGGCCTGTGAAACGGCCCAGCCTTGGCGAGATGAAACCGGATTGGCGCGGTGTCCGGTTTCTCGCCCGGATCGGCGCGCGCTGGTTTGGCGACGACAGCCTTTTGTCGGCGGTGGTGCGCGAGCTGGAGAGCGAGGGTTTTCGCGTCGTCGGGGCGGACGACATTTGCGCCGAATTGCTGACGCCCGATGGGCCGTGCGGCCGCATCGCGCCGGATACGCGGGCCGAGGCCGATATTGCGCGCGGCATCGCGGCGGCGCGCGAGATCGGCCGGCGCGATGTCGGTCAGGCGGTGATTGTGTGCGACGGTACGATTGCCGTCGAGGAAGGACCCGAGGGCACCGACGCCATGTTGGCCCGTTATGCGGCAGAAGGCCGGCGCGGGGGCGCGGGCGGCATCCTGGTCAAGGTTGCCAAGCCGGGCCAGGAACGTCGCGTCGATCTGCCATCGGTTGGCATCGACACGGTGCATCGCGCGGCGGCTGCGGGGCTTGCCGGTATCGCGCTGGAAGCCGGAAATTCGCTGATCATCGACCGGGCAGCAGTCGTCCGGGCGGCGGATGAGACAGGCCTGTTCGTGGTCGGCATCCGGGTCGCGCGATGAACGGCGACGGGCCGCTTGTCTTTCTGGTCGCCGGCGAACCGTCGGGCGACGTGCTCGGCGGCAAGTTGATGGCCGCACTCAAGCGCGCGACCGGCGGCAAGGTCCGTTTCACCGGCGTCGGCGGGGAGCGCATGGCCGCCGAGGGGCTCGCCAGCCTGTTTCCGCTCGACGATATCGCGGTGATGGGGCTGACCGAGGTATTGCCGCGCCTGCCGCGTATTCTTCGCCGGATCCGCCGGACGGCGCGGGCCGTCCGGCGGCAGCGTCCCGATGCGGTGGTGACCATCGATGCGCCGAGTTTCGGGTTGCGCGTCGCCGACAAGGTGCGCGATACCGGCGTGCCGCTCATCCAGTATGTCGCGCCGCAGCTTTGGGCATGGCGGCCGGGGCGGGCGAAGAGGCTGGCTGGCCGGATCGACCGGCTGATGGCGCTGCTGCCATTCGAGCCGGCGTTTTTCCGGCGCCTCGGCGTCGACTGCACCTATGTCGGCCATCCGGTGATCGACGATGCGGGCGGGGCGGATGGGGCGGCATTCCGGCGCCACCATGATATCGCTACCGACGCGCCGCTGCTGGCCGTCATGCCCGGAAGCCGCATCGGACTCGTCAGGCGCATGCTGCCGGTTTTCGCCGCCGGCGTCGATCTTGCCGGCAAGCGTTATCCCGGCTTGCGTATCGTCATGCCGGTTGTCGCCGGGACCGAGGCGCTAGTCCGGGCGGCGACGGCCGGCTGGCCCAATCGACCGGTTCTTGTCCGCGACGCAACCGAGAAGCGCGCGGCCTTCGCGGCGGCGAATGCCGCGCTGGCGGTTTCGGGGACGGCGACGATGGAGCTCGCGGTCGCCGGCTTGCCGACGGTGGTCGCGTACAAGGTGGGACGGATTTCCGAGTTTCTCGCGCGACGGATGATCAAGGTGCAGTATGTGGCGATGCCGAACCTGATTCTGGACCGGCCGATCGTTCCCGAACTTCTTCAGGCCGATTGCAAAGCGGACCGTATCGCAGCCGAAATATCGCGACTGCTCGACGATCCCGCCGCTGCGGCCGCGCAACGCGAAGGCTTCGCCGAAATCCGCGCGCAGCTCGGCCAGGATGGGCCGTCGCCGAGCGACCGCGCCGCGCGCGTTATCCTCGAAACGATCGAAGCAACGAAAAAGCAAGAACGGTGATCGCGTCGCTCAACTTCCCCGACGGCTATCGGCCAGTCAGCCGCGTCCAATGCTGGCGACGAGCGCTAGGCTTTCGCGCAGCGAGGCGGTGATCCGCATTGCGACATCGAGCGCGCGCCGGCCGTCCTCGCCGCTGACCAGCGGCGGCTTGCCGCTGCGCACGGCGTTGAGGAAGCTTTCGATCTCGGCCGCGAGGTCGTCGCCCTCCGAAAAGCTTCTTTCCGTGCGGTCGATCGGCGGCAGGCCGGGAAACCAGCTTTTGCCCGTCCCCTTGTGCATGGCGACCAGCTTGCGGTTATGCAGGTCGAGCGAGACGTAACATTCGCGCCCGAAAATGCGCATCTTGCGCTCGGTCTTGAGGCTGACCCGGCTCGCCGTGATGTTGGCGACGCAGCCATTGGCGAAACGCAGGCGGGTGTTGGCGATGTCCTCTTCGACCGAAACGACCGGCGCGCCGACCGCGTCGACCATGACAACCGGCGCGCGGACCAGGGCGAGCACCAGATCGATATCGTGAATCATCAGGTCGAGCGTGACGCCGACATCGGTGCTGCGCAGCTTATAAGGGGCGATGCGTGTCGATTCGATGTAGAGCGGTTCGCCGACATGCTCGCGCGCGCCGAGACGCTCCAGGAGGAAACGTTGCAGGTGCCCGACCTGGAGTACGAGATTGCGCCGCGCGGCGAGCGCAATCAGCTCATCCGCCTGTTCGAGCGTTTCGGTGATCGGCTTTTCGACCAGCACGTGAATGCCGTGTTCGAGGCAGTCGCGGGCGACGGTAAAATGGCCGCCGGTCGGGACCACGACGCTGGCTGCGTCGATCTTCCCGAACAGCTCACGGTAGTCCGTGACCGCGGGAACGCGCAGGGCCTTGCCGATTTCGGCGGCGCGGGCAGGGTCGGCATCGACCGCCGCGACAAGGGCGGAGGCAGGCAGGCGGGCATATTTCTCGGCATGCAGCCGGCCGAAATAGCCGGTGCCGATGACGGCCGTGCGCAACGGGGTCTGGGACATGGGGAAAGGTTCGGTGACCCGGAGTTGGTTTGGCCGCACTACCTAGCGCGTTTCGGGGCTGGCGGAAAGGCGCATGAACGGGCATCCTTGGGTTTCACGGCTTTCCGGGCACCAAGGAGACGCAGTCATGACGGTTGCGAGCGCTGAAAAATCCACTCTGGCTGGCGAGGCCGGAACGACATTCCGTTTTCTCCACACCATGATCCGGGTGAAGGACCTTGAAAAATCGCTCGCCTTCTACGCCGGCGCGCTGGGGATGAAGATTCTGCGCCGCAAGGATTATCCGGATGGGAAATTTACGCTCGCCTTCGTCGGCTATGGCGACGAGGCCAATACAGCGGTGATCGAGCTTACCCACAACTGGGGCCGCGAGGAGGGATACGAGGTCGGCACCGGTTTTGGGCATCTCGCGCTGGCCGCGAAGGACGTTTACGCCACCTGCGACCGGCTGGCAAAGGCAGGGGTCAAGATCACCCGCCTACCCGGTCCGATGAAGCATGGCGGGTCGGTAATCGCCTTTATCGAGGATCCCGACGGCTACAAGATCGAGCTGATCGAACGCGGAGAGATCGTTCAGCCGGCGAGCGAGCGGACAAGCCAGAGGGCGAGCGCGAACGCCGCCGCTAGCATCG
>JACQAF010000287.1 GCA_016195145.1 Rhodospirillales bacterium | reverse complement strand
GCAAATACCCAGACGCTGCTTATCCACCGCAACCGCCTGATCCGGCACGGCCTGAAAACCGTGCTCCAGGGCTCGTCGCTCACCGTCGTCGGCGAGGCGGACCGCCTCGGCGAAGGACTGGCGGCGATCGCCACCGGCATCCGCGCCGACCTCGTCCTTCTCGACGGCCCGGCCAGCGCCGAGCAGGAACGCGAAGCGGTACAGCGGCTGCGCGCCGTGCTGCCCAAGGCGCGTTTGGTCGTCCTCGCTTCTGAATCTTCGCCCCAGCGTCTGACCAATGCCTTCCAGAGCGGCATTGACGGGTATCTGATGGATAACCTCGCCCCCGGCGCCCTCGTTCAGTCGCTTCAGCTGGTCATGATGGGCGAGAAAGTATTCCCCACCCAAATGACGGCCCCCGCCGCGGCCCAGCCAACCAACGGCCATCACCCGGCGGCGCTGGCCGGCCTGTCGCCCCGCGAGACGCAGACCCTTCGCTGCCTCGCCAACGGCGACAGCAACAAGCAAATCGCCGCCCGGCTCAGCATCACGGAAGGAACGGTCAAGGTCCATGTGCGCAGCCTGATGCGCAAGATCCGGGCCGGCAACCGCACCCAGGCCGCGATCTGGGCCCTTAACACCGGTCTTGCGACCGCCGCCGCCGCAGAGTAAGCGAACGACAGGGTCGCCAAAGAGAGGGCGTCCGCCGCGATGGGCGGGCGGGACGCTGCAACGATCGGGGGTTCTGTAAGCCCAGATCAAGGCTTTCATGCCCAACGTTAGGACGGCCTGAACCAGCCGCCCGCAATCAATATCGTACGGCGTAACATACGACGCGACGCGCACCGAGCCTAGATTGGCTTTTTTACAGGCGGGATGCCATATAAGGCGGATTATGGCCGCCGCTATCCAGCCCAAGGACCGTGAACCCCGCAGCGTGACGGCGCCGCAAGCCGGCGTGCCGTTCATCAAGATGCACGGTCTGGGCAATGATTTCGTCGTCGTCGATGCGCGCGAGCGGCCCTTCGTCCTCGACCCGGTACGGGCGCGGGCCATTGCCGACCGCCGCACCGGCATCGGCTGCGACCAGCTGATTGTCATCGAACCGCCGCAATCGCAGGGCGCCGATATATTCATGCGTATCCTCAACGCCGATGGCGGCGAGGTGGCCGCGTGCGGCAACGGCACGCGCTGCGTTGCCAATTTTGTCATGGGCGGGATCGGCCGCGACCGGCTGGTGATCGAGACAGCGGCGGGCCTGCTCGACTGCGAGCGCAGCGACGACGGCCGGGTCGCGGTCGATATGGGACCGGCGCGGCACGATTGGCGCGATATCCCGCTCGCCACCGCGCAAGACACCCTCCATGTCGACCTCGCCCTCGGGCCGCTCAGCGACCCGGTCGCGGTCAATATGGGCAACCCGCACGCGGTCTTTTTCGTCGCTGACGTCGCCGCGATCGACCTCGCGAAATACGGACCGGTTCTTGAAACTCATTCCCTGTTCCCCGAACGGGCCAATATCGGCGTCGCTCAGGTGCTGGCGTCCGACCGGTTACGCCTGCGGGTCTGGGAACGGGGCGCCGGCATCACCAGCGCTTGCGGTTCGGGCGCCTGTGCCGCCCTCGTCGCCGCCGCGCGCCGGGGTCTCACCGGCCGCCGGACAACGGTGATCGTCGATGGCGGCGAGCTTGAGATCGAATGGCTCAAGGATGACCATGTGCTGATGACGGGTCCGGTTGCGATCAGCTTTGCCGGCGTCATTCCCGGTTCATGACCCTGGCCCCATCTCCCGCGCCGGAGATCGTCACCTTCGGTTGTCGGCTCAATCTCGCTGAATCGCAACGCATCGCCGACCTCGCGGGGGCGGCAGGGCTTGGCGATGCGGTCATCGTCAATACCTGCGCCGTCACCGCCGAGGCAGAACGTCAGGCGCGCCAGACGATTCGCCGCCTCGCCCGCCAGCGGCCCGGGGCGCGCATTATCGTCACCGGTTGCGCCGCCCAGATCCACCCCGACCGCTTCGCCGACATGCCGGAAGTGGAGCAGGTCGTCGGCAATGCGGAAAAGCTGCGGGTCGAAACCTGGACACCCAGTGCCCGCCCGCGCGTCGATGTCGCCGACATCATGCGCAACCATGACACGGCGCGCCATATGGTTGCCGGTTTCGCCGACCAGACGCGGGCCTTCGTCGAGATTCAACAAGGCTGCGACCATCGCTGCACCTTCTGCATCATTCCTTTCGCACGCGGGCCTAGCCGGTCGTTGCCGCCCGACTCCCTGGTCGGGCAGGCACGGACGCTGACCGCCGCCGGCTATCGCGAAATCGTCCTCACCGGCGTCGACACCACCGCCTATGGCGTCGATCTTCCCGGACGCCCCTCGTTCGGTGCGCTGATCGGCCGGCTGCTGGCGGAGGTTCCGGGAATCGAGCGCCTGCGCCTGTCCTCGCTCGACCCGGCCGAAATCGACGACGAAACCTATCGCCTGTTCGCCGACCAGCCGCGCCTGATGCCGCATGTCCATCTCAGCCTGCAATCGGGCGACGATCTCATCCTCAAGCGCATGAAGCGCCGGCACAGCCGCACCCAGGCATTGGCCGCCATCGCCCGGCTGCGCCACGCCCGGCCCGATATCGCTATCGGCGCCGACCTGATTGCCGGTTTCCCGACCGAAAGCGAGGCCATGTTCGCCAACACGCTGCGCCTCGTCGACGAGGGCGGACTCGATCTTCTTCACGTGTTTCCCTTCTCGCCGCGACCCGGCACGCCGGCAGCCAAGATGCCGCAGCTTCCCGGCCCCGAGATTCGCGCCCGCGCCGCGCGCCTGCGTGCCGCCGGGACGGCCGCCGTGGCGCGTTTCCTGTCGCGCTTTGCCGGCGCACGGGCCCAGGTGCTGGTCGAGCGCGGCGGCCGCGACGGGCATTCCGAACATTTCGCCCGGGTCGTCCTCGACCGGCCCGCATTACCGGGCTCCATCGTCGCGGCCGATATCGGCGCGGCGCGGGATGGCGCGCTTGCCGGCACGCTCGCCGCATGAACTGGTTTCGCCGTCTTACTTCCGGGCTGGCCCGGTCCTCGAATCGACTGGTCGAGGGCATCGCGCGCGCAGTCGGCCGCGGCGGCCTCGATGCGGCGGCGCTCGAGGCGCTTGAGGAAGCGCTGATTGCCGCCGATCTCGGCCCGAGCGTCGCGTCGCGGCTGATCGACGGGATTCGCAATCGGCGTTTCGACAAGGGCGCCGATGAAGTCGCGGTGCGCGAGGCGCTGGCCGAGGAAATCGCCGCCATTCTGGCGCCCGTCGCCCGGCCCTTCGCTCCCGACCCGGCGCGGCGGCCGCATGTCGTCCTCGTCGTTGGGGTCAACGGCAGCGGCAAGACGACAACCATCGGCAAGCTCGCGCGAGCGCTGGCCGCCGACGGTCGCCGCATTATTCTTGCCGCCGGCGACACGTTCCGCGCCGCCGCCGTCAGCCAGCTCAGGATCTGGGGCGAACGCACCGGATCGCGGGTCGTCTCCGGCGCGGAAGGGGCGGACCCGGCGGCGCTGGCGTTCGAGGCGCTGCAGGCCGCCCGCGCCGACGGCGCCGATGTGCTGATGATCGACACCGCCGGCCGGCTGCATAACAAAACCGATCTGATGGCCGAGCTGGCCAAGGTCGTGCGCGTGATCAAGAAGCTCGATCCCGATGCGCCGCACGATGTGTTGCTGGTGCTCGACGCGACCACCGGCCAGAACGCGCTGGCCCAGGTCGAGACCTTTCGGAGCATGGTTGCCGTCAACGGCTTGGTGGTCACCAAGCTCGACGGCAGCGCCCGCGGCGGCGTTTTGGTGGCGATCGCGGAAAAATTTGCGCTGCCGGTCGTCGCGATCGGCGTCGGCGAGGGGGTCGAAGACCTCTCCGCCTTTTCGCCGGCTGAGTTCGCGCGGAGTCTGCTCGGTCTTTCGCCGCAAATTTAGGGCGGCCGCCGCATCAGCGATAAATTCCAAGTTTTCTGCGGGTTTCAAGTGAGGTTTTTTAACCGCTCACTATACTCTGCGTCCGTAGAAAAATTTTTAACAATGCATGGTGTGGCACCCCACTGATTGTGGGTTCTACTTGTCAAGCCCCTGCCTATTGAATTTTCTTGACAGGCACTTGTTTATGATGATGTTCTACAAGCGTTCGGATCGCTTTGGGGAGGGCTTCACGACGCGCAGGACGGTTTCAGCGACCTCAAGTCGCGGCTTCCTCCGCCTCCACGCCCTCAACGATCCGACACCATCGGAAACAAGGAGTCACAATCATGGCAGCGAAAAAGAAAGCCAAGAAGAAGACCGCGAAAAAGAAGAAGAAGTAACTTCGACGCTCGGTGCGTCAAAACTAACTTTTTTTAGCAGAAACTTCGACGATGCGTTGGATGGCTTAAAGGCCATCCAGCGCATTTTTTCTTTCCCCGCCGCACGCCCGCCGATCTCGCCATGACCCCGCCGCGCAAGCTCCGTTTCGCAGCGATCGGCGAATGCATGATCGAGCTGCGTCATCGCGGGGCGGCGCTGCGCGGCGATCGGCTCGAACTCGCCTATGGTGGCGATACGCTTAATACGGCGATCTATTTCGCCCGCCTTGCGCGCCGGCCCGGGGTCGGGGTCGCCTATGCAACCGCCCTGGGCGCCGACCCCTATAGCGGCGAAATGCGCGCCTTTTTCGCCAATGAAGGTCTGTCCCTCGACCTCATCGAGACGATACCCGGCCGGCTTCCCGGCCTCTACGCCATTCACACTGACCGTAACGGCGAACGCAGTTTTCATTACTGGCGCGGTGAATCGGCGGCCCGCTTCATGTTTGACGGCGCGGCGGGTGAGCATCTCGCCTCGGCGCTGGCGGCGCATGACTGGCTCTATCTATCCGGCATTACGCTGTCGATTCTCCCGCAGGCGGCCCGCGCCCGCCTGATCGGCGCGCTCGATCGCGCCCGCGCCCGCGGGGCGCGCGTCGTATTCGACGGCAATTACCGGCCGGCCGGCTGGCCCGACGAGGACGCCGCCCGCACCGCCATGACCGAAGTCCTTGCCCGCACCGATCTGGCCCTGCCGACCTTCGCCGACGAACGCATGTTATTCGGCGATGCCGACCCGGCGGCAACCGCGCGGCGGCTTACGGCATTCGGCATCGGCGAAATCGTCGTCAAGAACGGCCCGGCGCCCGCCTTCGTCTGGGCCGACGGCGCCGGCCATGAAATTCCCGCTTACCCCGTGGCGCGAATCATCGACACCACCGCCGCCGGAGATGCGTTCAACGCCGCCTATCTTGCGGCACGAATTGCGGACACGATGCCTGACGAAGCCGCCCGTGCCGGCCATCGTCTCGCCGCCGCGGTCGTCGCGATGCATGGCGCGATCATCCCCCAAGCCGCCATGCCGAATTTGTAAGCGGAAACGAAAGCAAACCTCCAATGAAACTCGACCCCCTCGTCGCCGGTCTGGTGCTGCTCGCCGCCCTAATGCATGCCAGTTGGAACGCCGTGGTCAAGTCCGACCCCGAGCGGCTGATCTCCTTCGGCGTCATCATGTTGGCCGGGGCGGTGATGGGATTGATCCTCGCGCCGTTCGTACCATTTCCCACCGCCGTCGCGTGGCCCTATCTGATCGGCTCGATGATCGTTCACAATTTGTATTATTTCTATCTGCTCCGCGCCTATGCGCATGGGGACCTGTCGCATGTCTATCCCATTGCGCGCGGTCTCGGGCCGCTTTTGGTCGCCTTGTTTTCGGGCGCGGTGGTCGGGGAATTGCTTAATCTGCGCGAGGTGGCGGGCGTCGTCCTGGTGTCAATCGGCATCACCAGCCTTGCCCTCGCCAAGGGGCTGCCGCGCGGCGCCGAATGGCGGCCGACGGTCTATGCGGTCATTACCGGCATCACCATCGCCGCCTACACGGTAATCGATGGGCTCGGCGCCCGCCTATCCGGCAACGCGTTGAGCTATATCGTATGGCTCAACATTCTCGAAGGCCCCTGGGTGATGGTGGCGGCGATCTGGCAGCGCAAGCGGGCCGTCCTGCCCTATCTCCGGGTTTACTGGTGGCGCGGCGCAGCCGGCGGCGTAGTCGCCACGATCGGCTATGGCATCGCGATCTGGGCGCTCTCGCTCGGCGCGATGGCGCATGTCGCGGCGCTGCGCGAAACCTCGGTGCTGTTCGCCACGCTGATGGGGACGTTCCTGCTGCGCGAATCGTTCGGCCTGCGCCGCGTCTTCGCCGCCCTGCTGGTCGTCGCCGGATTGTTGGCGATGAACCTCAATTTCGGTTTCTAGGCGCTCAGTATTCGCCGGTTTCACCCAGCGGATTGGTGCGGACGACGAAATCCGCCGCCTCGCCGACTTCGCGCCAATGGCCAAGCGCCCAACGCACCGAGGGAAAGGCGAGGTCGGGCCACGGAATGTCGTCCCAGGCGAACAACACGACCTCCTGGCTCTCCGGCCCGATGGCGATCTCGGGCGACAGAAGCGTCGCGCGATAGATAATCTGCACCTGGCTGATGCGCGGGATGTTGTAGACCGCAAGCAATCCGTCGATGGCGATGCGGGCATTCGCCTCTTCCATCGCTTCGCGGGCGGCGCCGGCGCTGGTGGTTTCGTTGATCTCGAGATAACCCGCCGGCAGGGTCCAGAACCCCTTGCGCGGCGGAATGTTGCGCCGGCATAGCAGCACCCGCCCCTGCCAGCGCGCCACCGAGCCGACGACG
>JACQAF010000290.1 GCA_016195145.1 Rhodospirillales bacterium | reverse complement strand
AATTATGGTACGAGCGGCAGAAGCGGGCGGGGTGATGACTGACGCCCGCGACCAGATTATGTCCGGTATCCGCCGCTCGCTCGCCCGCGAAGCGCTCGATCCGGCCGCCGCCGCGCCGCTGGAGGCGCGTCTCGCCCGGCCGCCGGTTGGGCCGATCCCGGCGCGCGCCGGCGGGCGCGACCGGCGGCAACTGGCCGAATTATTCGAAAGCTATGCACGCGAGGTCAGCGCCACCGTGGCGCGCGTGCCGACGCTTGCCGACCTGCCCAACGCTGTCGCGAGCTACCTGGCCGGCGCCAATCTGCCGGCCGAGGTGAAGATGGCGCCCGATCCTCTTCTCGATCGCGCGCCATGGGCGAAGCGCCCGCTGTTGAAGCTCAGCCGCGGCCGCGCCGACGGCAGCGAGCCGACCGGCCTCTCCGCCGCTTTTGCCGGCATCGCCGAAACCGGAACGTTGATGCTCGCCTCGGGGCCCGAAAGCCCGTCGACGCTCAATTTCCTGCCCGATACACATATCGTCGTTTTGCCGATAAGCCGGCTGGTCGGGCCGATCGAGGATGCCTGGAAGCGCCTGCGCGCGGCGTTGGGCGGGGCGATGCCGCGCACGGTCAATTTTATCACCGGCCCGTCGCGTTCGGCCGATATCGGGCAGAAGATCGAGCTCGGCGCGCACGGGCCGCGGCGGCTTCATATCGTGATCGTCGAGGATGAAGCGGCCGGCTGACAAACCGGTCGTCCGCCGCCCGCCGTCGGCGCGCCCGCCCGCCCCCACGGCCGAGGAACGCGCGTTGTTCGCCGCCGCGCTGCACGATGCCAAGCCCCTGCGCCGCCAACCTGCGCCGGCCCGCGACGAGGACGAGGGGCGGACAAGTCCTGTGCCGCCGATAAAAAAAATAGTGCGCCCTGCCGCGCCGCCATCCCGGAAACCGGCGGCCGCCCCCAACCCCGGCATCGACCGGAGCACGGCGGAAAAACTGCGTCGGGGCGAGATCGACATCGACCGGCGCGTCGACCTGCACGGCATGATTCAGGACGATGCGCACGCAGCCCTCGATCGTTTCGTGCGCGACGCCTGGGCCGATGGCAAGCGCATGCTGCTGGTCATCACCGGCAAGGGCAATGTGAGCCAGGGCGGCGGCGTGCTCCGCCAGCAGGTGCCGCGCTGGCTCGGCAGCGGCGAGCATGCGGCGCGGGTGCTGCGCATCGCCCCGGCCCAACCAAGGCATGGCGGCAGCGGGGCTTATTACGTTCTCCTGCGCCGTCGGCGGGAAATTTCATGACCCCGTTCGGCGACCGGGTGCGCGCGCTGCGCGGCAAGAAGGGCGTCACCCTCAAACAGATGGCCGGCGCGCTCGCCTTGTCGCCAGCCTATCTGTCGGCCCTCGAACACGGCCATCGCGGCCGGCCGACGCCGGCGCTGGTCGTCCAGATCTGCGAATATTTCGGCCTGATCTGGGACGATTACGAGGACATGCACCGTCTCGCCCGCCTGTCGCATCCGCGCGTCGTGGTCGATACGAGCGGCCTGTCGCCCGAGGCGACCGAGCTGGCCAATCTTCTTGCCGAGCGGATCGCCGATCTCGACCCTGACTCGGCGGCGAATTTGGCCGGCCTGTTGCGCCAATCGACGCCGCGCAAGACCCGGAAAAGCCGCTAAATGGCCGGGCGTCAGCCCGGCGCCGGCGCTGCGGTCAGCTTGCGGATCAGGTCCTGGCTAAACACGCCCTGCATGGTCGAGCGCATGGCGGGATTGCGGGCGAGCAAAGCACGCAACTATCCTTGGCCCCAATGCACACAGCGCGTCGGTCGCGTGGCCGTGACATCGGCGGGCTCCGCCGGGGGGTGCTAGCGGGGCTCTCGGGCGCAAATGCGAAGATACGGCGATATAACCAGGCAAAATCCGGCCGCAAGGCAAGATCGCAAATCCAAACCCTATCCTTCGGCGCGGAAGGGATAAGCGGACGCGCCCTTGATCTTCTCGTCGATCATCAGCCGGTGCTGGAGCGGCGGAAAGGCGCGCTGGCGGCAATCGGTACGTTCGCACAGCCGGCAGCCGACGCCGATCTCGGTCGCGGTGCCGAGTTGTTCGAGGTCGAGCCCGTCGGCGTAAACCAGCTCGCTCGCATGCTCGATATCGCAGCCGATACCGATGGCGAGCTGCGAGGCGGGATCGCGATAGCTGCCGCTTTCCTTGGCGATGGTGCGGGCGACGCAGAAGAACGTCTTGCCGTCGGGCAGCCGCGCCACTTGGGTGCGAATAAGCCCGGGAGTCATGAACGCCTCGTGCACGACCCAGCGCGGGCAGGAGCCGCCGAAGCGCGAGAAATGGAATCCGGCGGCTGAGAATCGCTTGGAAATATTTCCGGCGATATCGACGCGGACAAGATAGAACGGCACGCCCTTGGCGCCGGGGCGTTGCAGCGTCGATAGCCGGTGCCCGGCCTGCTCGAACGAGACGCCGAAGCGATGCGTCAATACCTCGATGTCGTAACGCGCCGCCTTGGCGGCGGCAAGGAACGGCGCATAGGGCATCAGCACCGCCCCCGCGAAATAGTTGCCAAGCCCGACCCGGCACAGCGTCTCGGTCTCGTGGCTCGACAGTTTGGCCTCGGCGACGATCTGGTCGATGGCGTCCTTCGCCTCGATCAGGCCGATCTGATAGGCCATGTGGAAGCTGCGGCTAGCGCGGCCGAGGGTTTCCGACAGCACGAGCTTGCGCGTCGCGGGCGTAAAGCGCCGCAAGGCGCCGCCCATCACCGATTGCGGCGCGATCTCGATCGCGATGCCGTGCCGCCGGGCGAGATACTCGGCGAGCGGGGCATTCGGATCGCCGAGCGTTTCAATGGCGCCGAGTTTCGCCGCGGCCGCCAGATTTTCCGCCGCCATTTCCAGGGGCGGAAAATGGTTGGTGCGATCGTGAAAAAAATCGCGCGCCTCTTCGGTCGGCAGCAGCAAGCGCCGGGATCCTGCCTTGCCATCCCCTGGTCCGCCCGACCCCCCGGACAGGCCGAGGACGAGCGCCTGGGCGTCCTCGCGCGCGCTGCGATAGGCGCGGTAAAGCTCGATGATCGCCCGCGCCGCATTGGGCGCGACGCCGACCAACTCCGCAGCTTCTTCGGGCTTGACCTCGTGGGCGTGTAGCGTGCCGTCGACGAACACCTCGCGCAACGCGAGGGCGAGCTT
This sequence comes from Rhodospirillales bacterium, assembly GCA_016195145.1. GTDB lineage: Bacteria > Pseudomonadota > Alphaproteobacteria > CACIAM-22H2 > CACIAM-22H2 > JACQAF01. Next base: position 4,231 of record JACQAF010000290.1, on the reverse strand, counting down.
GCGCTCGTCGTCGTCCGACAGGTCTTGCAGGTCGACGTCGAAGGTTTTGCCGAGCTTGAACAGCAGCGCCACCGTGACTGGCCGGCCATTATGCTCGATCAGGTTAAGGTAGCTCGGGCTGATGCCGAGTTTCTCGGCCATCTGTTGCTGGGTCAGCTGACGGTCGAGGCGCAGCCGCCGTATCTTCTTGCCGAGCAACGCTTTTTTTGCCATCAGCCGGCCCCGCTCATGATTTACAAGATTTACAATACGACAGAGAAATAGCCAAATCCAGCGACAACTTTGCTAATGAAATTACCTTTTGCAGTTGCGTTTCGCACTCGCACTGTCAAGAATTTACATACCATACGCCAGACCGCGCCGAGTCCCGGCTGCGCTGGCAGGCATCAGAGGCGAAAGGACATACATATGACCCAATTCCCGCTCGACATGACCGATGAAAGCCGCTGGCGCGGCATCAAGCGCGACTACACGGCCGATGACGTCATCCGGCTGCAGGGCTCGGTGCGGATCCGCCATACGCTGGCCGAGATGGGCGCCAAGCGCCTGTGGGAACTGCTAAACACAGAGCCGTTTGTGCCGACCCTCGGCGCGCTGACCGGCAACCAGGCGATGCAGCAGGTCAAGGCAGGGCTGAAGGCGATTTACCTTTCCGGCTGGCAGGTGGCGGCCGATGCCAACAACGCCGGCCAGATGTATCCCGACCAGAGCCTCTATCCGGCGAGCTCGGTGCCCGACGTGGTGCGGCGCATCAACAACGCCTTCCGGCGGGCCGACCAGATCCAGACCATGGAGGAAAAGGGCGACACCCACTGGTTTGCGCCGATCATCGCCGACGCCGAGGCCGGCTTCGGCGGTCCGCTCAACGCCTTCGAGCTGATGAAGGCGATGATCGAGGCGGGCGCCGCCGGCGTGCATTTCGAGGACCAGCTCGCCTCCGAAAAGAAATTCGGCCATCTCGGCGGCAAGGTTCTGATCCCGATCCAGCAATTCGTCCGTACCCTCAACGCCGCCCGGTTCGCGGCCGACGTCCAGGGCGTGCCGACGGTGCTGCTGGCGCGCACCGACGCGGATTCGGCGCAGCTCCTCACCGCCGATATCGACCCGCGCGATCGCAAATTCCTGTCGGGCGATCGCACGCCCGAGGGGTTCTTCCGCATCAAGCCGGGCGTCGGCAAGGAATACGCGATCGAGCGCGGCCTTGCCTACGCCGAGTACGCCGATCTCCTGTGGTGGGAAACGGCCGAGCCGAATCTGAAGGATGCGCAGCGCTTCGCCGACGCCATCCGCGGCGCGTTCCCCGGCAAGATGCTCGCCTATAACTGCTCGCCGTCGTTCAACTGGAAGAAAAAGCTGCCGGCGCAGGATATCGCCGAATTCCAGAAGCGTATTGGTGCCATGGGCTACAAGTTCCAGTTCGTCACCCTCGCCGGCTTCCACCAGCTCAATTACGGCATGTTCGAGCTAGCGCGGGCCTACAAGGCGCGCGGCATGGGGGCCTATTCCGAACTGCAGGAGGCCGAGTTCGCCGCCGAAACGCACGGCTATACGGCGACCAAGCATCAGCGCGAGGTCGGCACCAGTTACTTCGACGCGGTGGCAACGGCGATCTCGGGCGGCCAGTCGTCGACCACGGCGATGGAAGGCTCAACCGAGCACGAGCAGTTTGACACCAAGCCAAAGGCTTCGCCCGCCCAGGCGGCGGAATGAGCCGGTGAAAATCTGCGTCTACGGCGCGGGCGCGATCGGCGGCTTTCTCGGCGTCGAGCTGGCCCGCGCCGGGGCCGAGGTGAGCCTGGTGGCGCGCGGCGCGCATCTTGCCGCCATGCGCGCCAACGGCCTCAAGCTTATCCGCGACGGGGCCGAGCGTGTCGCCTATCTGCGCTGTACCGACGACCCCGGCGAGCTGGGGCCGCAGGATTATGTAATCGTCGCCCTTAAGGCCCATTCGGTACCCGGTGTCGTCGACGCGATGCAGCCTTTGCTCGGGCCCGAGACGGCGGTGATCACGGCGGTCAACGGCATTCCCTACTGGTATTTCCACCGCCATGGCGGCCCGTGGGAGGGCCGGCAGCTCGACAGCATCGATCCGGGCGGCCGGCAATGGACGGGGATCGGGCCGGAACGCGCCATCGGCTGCATCGTCTATCCGGCGACCGAGGTGGTCGGGCCGGGCGTGATCCAGCATGTCTATGGCGACAAGTTCCCGCTCGGCGAGCCTTCGGGCGAGATCACGCCGCGGGCGACGCGGCTGAGCGAGATGTTTGCCGCCGCCGGCCTTAAGGCGCCGGCGATCGCCAATATCCGCGACGAGATCTGGCTGAAGCTGTGGGGCAACCTCTGCTTCAACCCGATCAGCGCCCTGACCCACGGCACGCTCGACGTCATCGCCTTCGGCTCCGAAACGCGCCAGGTCGCGCGCGCCATGATGCTGGAGGCGAAGGCGATCGGCGACCGGCTCGGCGTCCATTTCCGGGTCGATGTGGAACGGCGCATCGACGGCGCCGGCAAGGTCGGCGCGCACAAGACCTCGATGCTGCAAGACCTCGAACGAGGCCGGCCGATGGAAATCGACGCCCTGGTCGGCGTGGTGCAGGAACTAGGGCGGTTGGTCAAGGTGCCGACGCCGACCCTCGACATCGTGCTTGCCCTCGTGCGCCAGCGCGCCAGCCTCGCCGGGCTTTACAGCCCGCCCGCGCGTCCCACCGACGCCAGCGCCCGCGCCACGGTGCGCGATTGTCCTTCGACCGAAACGTCGAGCCGCGCGGTGACCTCGAGCGAACGGTCCTCGAAGGTGCTGGTTCCGGGATGATCGGCGCGCCAGCGCGCGACGGCGGCGTCGCGCGCCTGGACCAGCGCGGCGATCTGCGGCTGGAATAGGGCGACCATCGCGGTTATCCAGCGGTTGATCAGCCAGTTCGGCCGCGCCACGTCGACCGTAAAGCGGTCGAGGAGGGCGACCACGTCATCGGCCGCGTACCACGTCTCTCCGGTCACCCATCGGTTGGTCGTGAACAGGCCGGTCGGCAGCCCGAAACGATCCATGGAAATGGCGACGAGGTGGCTCAGCCTTTCGCCGGCGTCGGCCGTCTCGCCTGGCGGAAGACGGGCGGGCGTCATGCCGGCCGGCATGCCTTCGCGGCGCAGGAAGAGATGGAAATGGCCGTGTTCGCGGGCTTGGCGCTGCTCGGGCGGATGCGCGTGATAGTAATACTGGGCGCGGGATTCGGGGTCGAAAACATCGTCGGGTGGGTAATGCTCCCACTCGACGAACTCGCCATTGCCGCGCAACACCTCGCCGACGATGTTATCGCTGGTTTTGGCCAGCACGCGCAGGCAGGTTAGCGCCTCTTCCCCGGCCCGGGCCATTTTCTGCAGCCGCGCCGGCGGCAAGGCGGACAGGTCGGGAAGGGGCGGTTGTTCCATCACCATTCGGGGGCGGAGTATGGGCGACCGGGTGCGCGCCAACGTAATCGGTATTCCAAGGATGGGATGATAAGAAACAACGGCCCCGCCGTCGAGCCGAAGCCCGGCGACGGGGCCGCCGCGAGACCGCTATAGGGGGGTCAGCGCCCGGCGGCGCGATATTCCTCGGGCAGGAACATCAGGTGGTCGTTGTCCGCCGCCGCGGCGTGGCAGGCGACGCAGAACTCCATGTTGGCGGCATTGGCCCCCTTGGTCTGGCCGAAGGTCGAGCCATCGGGCATGACCATGGTGTATTTCCAGTCGCCGCTCGCGGCATAAAACCCGGCCGGCATCTTTTCCATGATGAACACCGGGCCGACGCTGACGCTGCCGTCGGGCGCTACCGAGAAGCTGTTCTTCGCCAGCTGCGCGCCGGGCGGCAGTTTGCCGGATTTTTCATACCGGCCATAGGCTTGGGCTTTGGCATTGGCGAAATTCTGGACATAACGGGCGCCATGGGTCGCCGACTGATAGGCGTGCTTGCTGTATTGTTTCCAGGATAGATAGGTCTTGGCGACCGGATCGCTCGACTTGGCGTAGGCGGCCTTGATTTCCTTGAGCACGCAGTCATAGGCCGCTACGGCTTCGGCATCGGTGATCTCGACGGCTGCCGCCGCGCCGCACGGGCCGCACGGGCCGCACGGGTTCGCCGCGCAAGGATTGGCCGCGCAGGGGTTGGCTTTTGCGGCACACGGATTGGCCTTGGCGGCGCAAGGATTGGCTTTTGCCGCGCAGGGGTTGGACCTGGCAGCGCAAGGATTGGCTT
>JACQAF010000286.1 GCA_016195145.1 Rhodospirillales bacterium | reverse complement strand
GGATCTCGCGCTGGATGCCCTTGATGCGCTCGACCTCTTCGGGGTTTTCGGGTTCGAACGGGTCGAGCGGCGCCTTGCGCTCGCCGGCGGTATAAAGCCGTCGGCGCACCCCGATGCGGCGGATCAGGTCGACGAAACCGAAGCCCGAAAACACCACGCCGATCGAGCCGACGATCGAATTGGCGTCGGCGTAGATTTCATCGGCCGCGCAGGCGAGCCAATATCCGCCCGAGGCGGCGACATCCTCGGCGAAAGCGACGACCGGCACGTGTTTTTCAGCGGCGAGATCGCGGATTCGCTTGGCGATCAGCGCCGATTGCACCGCCGAACCGCCCGGCGAGTTGATCGCCAGCGCCACCGCGCCGACCCGCGGCAGGCTGAAGGCGCGCTCGATCGCCGGCGCGAGGCGGGTCAGGGTGAGCCCGGCGCGACCCACGCCGATCTGCCCGATCGGCCCGGCGAGGCGCAACACGGCGACCACCGGCGGCGGTTCGCGCAGGCGTTCGATCGGCAGCCACGCCAGCAACCGGCGCAGCCATTCGAGAATCGTATCCATCGGCCTAACCTATAGCAGGTCGCCGCGTTCGGCCGCTACCCGTCTGCCGGCAAAAGATCGAGCCCGGCGCCGGCGCGCAAAATCGCTTCGGCCGGCGGCGTGTAAACCCCGTCCGCGGCGTGCAGCACAAGGCCGGCAGCCAGCGTCAATGGCCCCCTGGTTCCCTTGCGCGCCCGCACGATGGCGCGTTTCGCCGGCGCGCCCGCTTTCGGCCACAACGGAAAAATCACGACATCTCCGGCCTTGCCGGTAAGCGCCGCCAGAATCTCGGCCACGCGGTCGGCGCGGTGGATAAAGACGATCTCGCCTTTGCGCTGGGCGAGCCGCAGCGCCGCCCCCACCCATGCGGCAAGATCGGCGTCGCTTTCCACCGTCGCCGCCGCCTTCGCCGCGTCGGGGGCCGCATCGGCCCGCGCGGCGTCGAGATAGGGCGGATTGACGATCACCGTGGCGAAGCTTTCCGGCTCCAGCGCGCGCGGCGGCGAGCGCACGTCGCCGGTGACGATTCGTATCCGTTCGTCGAGGCGGTTTTCGGCGACATTGGCGCGGGCGAGCGCCGCGCTGCCGGCGTCGCGTTCGAGCCCGACCACGGCCAGTTCCGGCAGCCGCCACGCTAGGCACAGGGTCGCTGCCCCCGCCCCGCAGCCGAGATCGAGCGCCCGGCCCCGGCTGCCGGCCGGCACGGCCGCGGCCAATAGCACCGGGTCGATCGCGGCGCGGTACCCGCGCTGCGGCTGCATGAACACCAGCCGGCCGCCGAGCAGGGCGTCGCGGGTCGTGCTCTCGGGTGCAGCGCCGGCGCTAGACACTGGGGTCGGTCGCGCGCGCGGCGGCAAGAACGCGGCTGGCGGCGGCCCAGTCGTCGTCGGCGACCATCAGGCGGCGCGGAATAGCCGAGATCGAGCCTTCGACCGACGATGTATAGGCATCGAGGATCACCGCCTCGATGCCCGAATCGGCGAGCAAGGCGTCGAGCCATGAGAGCAGCACCGGATCGTTGGTTCGCAGCAATTCCTTCATCGCTTCCCTCGCCCCCCTGAGGCCGCGGTTATATGCGGCCGAATGACGCACGTTGGCGTGAACACGCGCGGTCTTGACCCCCGGCAACGGCGCTCTATGCTCACGTTGCTGGGGAAGCGCGTCAAGCATAAGGCCTGCGCCTGGCGAATTGCGCAAGAGGTGCGGCTTTGGCAGTGATTATCAGTCTTGAAGGCGAACGTGGCAAACCGGCGCGGCCCTCGGCGGCGGCGTTGATAGCGCTGGCCGGCGACGATCTGAAGCAGGTCAACGAACTGATCCTGCAGCGCATGCAGAGCCCGGTCGTGCTCATCCCGCAGCTCGCCGGGCATATCATCGCCGCCGGCGGCAAGCGCCTGCGCCCCCTGCTTACCCTGGTTTCGGCCCGTCTGTGCGGATATTCGGGCCGGCGGCATGTCGCGCTCGCCGCCTGCGTCGAGTTCATCCACACGGCGACGCTGCTGCATGACGACGTGGTCGACGAGAGCGATCTGCGCCGCGGTCTCGCCACCGCTAACGCCGTGTGGGGCAACAAGGCGAGCGTGCTGGTCGGCGATTTCCTGTTCAGCCGCGCTTTCCAAGTCATGGTCGAAGACGGGTCGCTCGCCGTACTTTCGATCCTGTCCAACGCCTCGGCGGTGATCGCCGAGGGCGAGGTCATGCAGCTCCTCACCGCCAACGACACCGAAACCTCGGAGCGCGCCTATCTCGACGTCATCAAGGCCAAGACGGCGACGCTGTTCGCCGCCGCCTGCCGGGTCGGCGCGGTGATCGCCGACCGGCCGAAGATCGAGGAAAACGCCCTCGAAAGCTATGGCCTCAATCTCGGCATCGCTTTCCAGGTCATCGACGACGTGCTCGACTATGCCGCCCATCAGGCGACCCTCGGCAAAACAGTGGGCGACGATTTCCGCGATGGGAAAATCACCCTGCCCGTGGTGCTGGCCTATCTGCGCGGCGACGCCGAAGAACGCCGGTTCTGGCGGCGGACCCTCGAAGACCAGGAGCAGACCGGCGACGACCTCGCCCAGGCGGTCCGGCTGATGGAAAAGCACGGCGCCCTGCGCGATTCGGTGGAACGGGCCCGCCATTACGGGGCGATCGCCCGCGACGCGCTGGGGGTCTTCCCCGACGGGCCGGAAAAGCGGGCCTTGGTCGAACTGGTCGATTTCGCCATCGACCGCGCCTACTAGCCCGGCACGCCGCCCACCGCCCCGCTTGCGAGTGGCCGGATGAGGGTCTATAACGGCGCGCCGGCTGCCCCCAGGACGGGGGCGCAGGCGAACCCGGTCGGAGTGTAGCTCAGCCTGGTAGAGCACTAGCTTCGGGAGCTAGGGGTCGAAGGTTCGAATCCTTTCACTCCGACCATTTTCGTCCCGGTAACGAAAAAGCCGCGCGGAGCCCAGGCCCGTGCGGCTTTTTGTTCGGGCGCTTCCCGCGCCCTTATTCCCGATATGAGGGATCGATGCGGTCGAGCATGCGCAGCATCGCCTGCCACTCGCGATCGCCGGCCGCATCCCATTGCCGTACGGTCCATTGCTGCGCGGTATATTCCTGCACTTCGGCCGATGGCAGGACGATCTCGCGGCCGGTCTGTAGGGCGTCGAGTCGCGCCCGACAGGCCTGTTCGAGGTAATAGATTATGCGGAACGCCTCGGGAATGTCGCGCCCGCAGACCAGCAGGCCATGATTGCGCAGGATCATTGCCCGCTTGTCGCCAAGATCGGCGACAAAACGGCGACGCTCCTCAAGGTCGAGGGCGATCCCCTCATAATCGTGATAGGCGATGCGGTTATAGAACTGGAACCCCGCCTGGTTGACCGGCACCAGACCTTCCTTCAGCGCCGAGATAGCCGCGCCGGCGCGGCTGTGGGTATGCAGGACACAGGCGACGTCGTCGCGCGCGCCATGGATCGCGCTGTGGATCACATAACCGGCGGGATTGATCTCGTACGGCGTATCTTCGAGAATATTGCCCTCGAGATCGATCTTGACCAGGTTCGAGGCGGTCACTTCCTCGTACATCAGGCCGTAGGGATTGATCAAATAATGGTGTTCGGCGTCGGGCACGCGCGCGCTGATATGGTTGTAGATGAGATCGGTCATCCGGTGGTGATGGACAAGCCGGTAACAGGCCGCCAGATCGACCCGCACCTGCCATTCGGCGGCGCTGTATTTTTGCCGTTTGCTTGAGCTGACGCGGGCAGTCGTTTTGGCGCGCATAATGGGTCTCCCGAACGAAAACGTGATGCCCTGCTAACAGTAAACGCAATTTCAGGGTTGGGGGAAGAAGCAAAATAACACAACCGGCGGACGGCCGTCGCCCGCCCGCGCAGCATCCCTAGGGGGCCATGCGGGGGGCCCTAGGGGGGGCCTGCGACGGAACGTCCTGTTGACAGAAACCGCCACCTCTTATAACGAACTGCAGCGTTGCGGCCGGAATGAATTCGGGTCGCCGGGCGTTTCTCGGATAGGCAAAACAGCGGCGAGGATGATATGCGGAAATTTGGATGGATTGCTCTGAGCATTGCGGCAACCCTCGGCTATTCGGCCGCGGCTTATGCCAGTTCTGATGACGCGGCCGAGGGCGAGAAGATCTTCAAGCGCACATGCGCCAGTTGCCATGTCACCGCCAAGGACGGCCCGAAGCGCCTCGGCCCGACCCTGTTCGGCGTCATCGGCCGGCACTCCGGCTCGGTCGAAGGTTTCCGTTATTCCGAGGCCAACAAGAAGGCAGACATCACCTGGACGCCCGAGATTCTCGACAAATACCTCACCGATCCCAAGGCAATGATCCCCGGCACGACAATGTCGTTCGCCGGCCTCAAGAAGGCCGAAGAACGGCAGCACATCATTTCCTATCTGAAGACGCTCAAGTAACCGGCGCATCGGCCCGCATCGCCGGCTTACAGCTGGCGATGGCGGCGTCGACGGCATCGCCGAGGCGTTCGGCGAGGTAAGCGATGTGTTCGTCCTTAAGAATAAACGGCGGCGCCAGCAACACGTGGTCGCCCTGCCGCCCGTCGACGGTCCCGCCCATCGGATAAACCAACAGGCCGCGCGCCATCGCCTCGCGCTTGATCCGCGCGTGGAGCTGAAGCGCGGGATCGAACGGCGTCTTCGCCGCGCGATCGGCGACCAGTTCGACCGCCTGAAACAGGCCGCGCCCGCGAATATCGCCAATATAATGGTGGTTGCCGAAGCGTTCGCCAAGTGCGGCCATCAGTTTCACGCCTTGGGTTCGCGCGCGCTCGACCAGCCGGTCGCGGCGGATGACCCGCTGAACGGCCAGCGCCGCCGCGCAGGCCGTCGCATGGGCGAGATAGGTGTGTCCGTGCTGGAAGAAGCCTGAGCCGCGCTCGAACGCCTCGTAGATTTTACCGGCGACCAGCACCGCGCCGATCGGCTGATATCCGCCGCCTAGCCCCTTGGCGACGACCATCAGATCGGGGGCGATGCCCTCCTGCTCGCAGGCATGCAGCGTTCCGGTGCGGCCCATGCCGCACATCACCTCGTCGAGGATCAGCAGCACGCCATGACGGTCGCAGATCTCGCGGATGCGGCGGAAATAGCCGGGGACCGGCGGCACCGCGCCGGACGTGGCGCCAACCACCGTCTCGGCGACAAAAGCGGCGACCGTGTCGGGGCCAAGTTCGAGGATTTTCGCCTCAAGCTCGTCGGCTGTGCGCCGGCCATACGCTTCCTCGCTCTCGTTCGCCTCCCGGAAGCGATAGGCGAAACACGGCGCGATATGCGGCACATCGATCAGCATCGGTGCGAATTGCGCCCGTCGCCATTCATTGCCGCCGACAGCGAGCGCGCCTAGCGTATTGCCGTGATAGCTTTGCCGGCGGGCGATGAAGTGCCGGCGTTTCGGCTGACCGATTTCGAGAAAATACTGGCGCGCCATTTTGAGCGCCGCCTCGATGCCTTCGGAACCGCCGGAGATGAAATAGACGCGCGCCAGCCCGGCCGGCGCGTCGGCAATCAGCGTCTCGGCCAGCTCCTCGGCGACGGCGGTGGTGAAGAAGCTGGTATGCGCGTAAGCCAGTTGGTCAACCTGGGCCTTGATCGCGGCGTTGATGTCTGGGTGGCCATGGCCGAGGCACGATACCGCCGCCCCGCCCGACGCGTCGAGATAGCGTTTTCCCGCAGCGTCGATCAGCCACACGCCCTCGCCGCCTACGGCCTCGGGCGGCGCGATCCTGGTATGGCGGTGAAATATACGGCTCATGGCGCAGCGTGGCAGGTTAAACCGGGTCGCCTCCATATGGCAACCGGACCGCCCGCCCCGTCGCCGCTTTGCTTGCCCTGGCGGGGGCCGCATCGATAGGATGACGGCCGGCCCAAACCCGTAGCCGGAGTTTTCGCTTCCATGGATCTCAAGGCCCACATCCGCGACGTGCCCGATTTTCCAAAACCGGGCGTGCTGTTTCGCGACATCTCGCCGTTGCTCGCCAACAAGGAAGCCTGGCGGATAACCATCGAGACCCTGGCCGAGGCGGTTCGCCCCCATAAACCAGATCTGCTCGCCGGCATCGAATCGCGCGGCTTTCTTGTGACGGCGCCGCTGGCGCTGCAGCTCGGCTGCGGCTTCATGATGGTACGCAAACGCGGCAAGCTGCCGGGCGCCACCATTCCCCATACCTACGCGCTCGAATACGGCACCGACACAATTGAAATCCAGCAAGACTCTGTGCCGGCAGGTGCGCGCGTCGT
>JACQAF010000298.1 GCA_016195145.1 Rhodospirillales bacterium | reverse complement strand
GCTATTTGATGCCTGTGGCGGTGCGCTCTTACAAGCGCCCAGAGGGAATGCCGGTGAGGGTCTAAGCGCCCGACGCCGGAGCTGCCCCCGCAACTGTGAGCGGCCAGCTCTGACCACGCAGCCACTGGTGATGAACCGGGAAGGCGGTCGGGGCAATTGTCCGCGAGCCAGGAGACCTGCCGCCGCAGGATGGTATCGGGCTGCCGGAGGGGCGGCCAAGGAGGATTGAATGACGACTGCTGCTGTAACCGGACTTAAGACGACCGAACGAAGCGAGGCTCTGAGAGCGGCGCTTGTGGCACTCGTGCTCGGCCTCGGGTTGATCTTCCTGACCGGATTCTCCCATCCCGAAGTCATTCACAACGCTGCTCACGACGTACGCCATAGCCTGAGCTTTCCCTGCCACTGAGGCCGGGTCGATGCTCGCACGGGTGCTGAAAGTCGGCCTTCTGGCCGGGCTTGTCGCTGGGCTCGCGATCGCGATCCTGCAGCAGGCGACGACTGCGCCGTTGATCCTGACGGCAGAAACCTACGAAAACGCCGCCGAAGCCAGACCCGCTGCCGCACCGCAGCCGGGCCATCGTCACGACGGGCATGTCCACGAGGACGCCGAAGGCTGGAAGCCCGCCAACGGACTGCCGCGCCTCTTCTATACGGGCGTGGCGACGGTCGCGACGGCGGCGGGCATCGCCTTCCTGCTGATCGCCGTGATGCTCTTCGCCGGAGATCCGATCGACGAACGCCGTTCGCTCGCCTGGGCGTTGGCAGGCTTCGTTGCCGCGGGCCTGGCGCCCGCTGCCGGGCTTGCGCCCGAGTTGCCGGGCAGCGCGGCAGGCGATCTGATCGGCCGGCAGATATGGTGGGGCGGCACCGCCTTCGCGACGGCCGCCGCGCTGTGGATGTTCCTGCGAACCGGCAACCTGCCGGTTCGCCTGGCCGCGATCGTCCTGTTGCTGGCGCCCCACGTGATCGGCGCGCCGCATCCGCATGCCTTCGAAAGCAGGGTGCCGGCCGAACTCGCGGCCCAATTCACCGCGCTGTCGCTCGTTGTCCAGGGATTGCTCTGGGTCCTGGCCGGCCTTGCCGTCGGGCTTCTTTGGCCGAGGATTTCGCCCAAGCAAGCCGCTTGATCAAGGCCATCGCAGGGATCGGTCAATGGTAACGATTTTCGTCTGCGTCTCGTGCCGACACCCGACGGACAGCAACGGCGGCGAGGCCGCACGCCCGGGCGTCGAGCTGGCTGACATTCTGCAGCGTCGCGTGGCAAGCGAGGCGCCGCAACGCGCCGTCGTGAAGCGCGTGGATTGCCTCGCCGTCTGCGAGCGGCCCTGCACGGTCGCGCTGGCCGGGCCGGACAAGTGGACCTATTTGATCGGCGACATCGATCCGCCGGCGCATGCCGGGGAGATCCTCTCGGCAGCGCTCAGTTTCGAGGCGTCGGGAAACGGTATCGTCCCCCTGCGCGAGCGGCCGGTGTCGTTCCGCAAAGGCGTGATCGCGCGTGTTCCGCCGCTGACGTTCGAGGGTAACGACCAATGACAACGCTCGCCAAGGTTCCGTGCACCATCGTCACCGGCTTTCTCGGCGCGGGAAAGACCACACTGGTGCGGCATGTGCTGGAAAACGCCGGGGGACGGCGCCTCGCCGTCATCGTCAACGAGTTCGGCGACGTCGGCATCGACGGCGAGATCCTGAAGAGCTGCGGCATCGAGAGCTGCGCGGAGGACGCCATCGTCGAGCTCGCCAACGGCTGCATCTGCTGCACCGTGGCCGATGACTGGCCGGAGATCGCCTCGCGCGTGACGGTCGACGGTGTGGTGGCCGTGGTCGATGGCGCCGCCGTTGCGGCCGGGCGCTTCGCTGACGATCCCGAAGCGCTGGCCCGGCAACGCGCCGAAGACCAGTCGCTCGACCACGACAATCCGCTTGAAGAAGTGTTCGAGGATCAGCTCGCCTGCGCCGATCTTGTCGTGCTCAACAAGCGCGATCTTGTCGACGAAGCGGCTGCCGCCGGGCTCGCCGCCGGGCTTTCGCGCCGCCTGCGCCCAGGCGTCAAGCTTCTTCCCGCCCGGTTCGGCGCCGTCGATCCGGCGGTCCTGCTCGGCCTCGCCGCGGCAGCCGAAGACGATCTCGCCGCCCGGCCCTCGCATGCCGACCTCGACGGCGAGCACGATCATGACGATTTCGCCAGCTTCGTCGTCGCCCCCGGCCCGGTCGCCGATCCGGCAGCGCTCGCCGCCCGCCTGCAGGCGACGATCGCCGCGCACGACATCTTGCGCGTCAAGGGCTTCCTCGACGTGCCGGGAAAGGCGATGCGCCTCGCCCTTCAGGGCGTCGGCCCGCGCATCGAAACCTATTACGACCGGCCGTGGCGCGGCGACGAGCGGCGGACGAGCGCGCTCGTGGTTATCGGCCGCACCGGACTCGACCGCGACGCCATCGCCGCGGCGCTCGCCGGATAGCGCCGATGCATCTGCTCGCCGCGCAACCCGGCGTCATCGCCGACGGCACCGAGGCGGTCGATCTCGACCAGAGCCCCGGCGACATCGTCGTGCTGAGCGCCGCCGACAGCGAGATCGCCCTGCTCGCCCAGGCACGACGCCGGCTGGTCGCGGCGCACGGTCCGGGGTTTCCGAGCCTGCGCCTCGCCAATCTGATGCGCCTGTCGCACAATCTGTCGGTCGATCTTTATGTCGAGAAGACGGTCGCGCGGGCGCGCCTCATCATCGTGCGGCTGCTCGGCGGGCGCGGCTACTGGCCCTACGGCGTCGACCGGATCGTCGCCGCCTGCCGCGCGAGCGGCGCGCCCGTCGCCCTCATCCCCGGCGACGACCATCCCGATGCAGAGCTTGCCGATCTCTCCACCCTTCCCGCTGCCGATACGCACCGGTTATGGCAATACCTTGTCCATGGCGGCACCGCAAACGCGGCCGAGTTCCTGCGTCTCGCCGCCGGCACGGTTGGTTTCGATGTCGCGTGGCGCGAGCCAGCGCCGATTCTGCGTGCTGGCCTTTATGGTCCCGGCCGCGCTGCACCGACCCTCGACGAGCTGCGCCGTACATGGCGAACGGATGCGCCGGCCGTCGGCGTCATCTTGTATCGCGCCCTCGTACAATCCGGCGATACCGCCGCCATCGACGCGCTGATCGCCGCCCTCGCGGCGCGTGGCCTCAATCCGCTCCCCATCTTCGCCGCCAGCCTCAAAGACCCGGTGGCCGCGGCGACCGCCGGCGCATTGTTCGACGCGGCGCCGCCCGACGTCATCGTCAACCTGACCGGCTTCGCCCTCGCCGGAACGACCGACGATCCGCTCGCCGCCGCCGACTGCCCGGTCTTGCAGGCCGTGCTTGCCGGCAGCAGCGAGGCGGCCTGGCGCGCCGGCACGCGCGGCATCGGCCCGCGCGACCTGGCGATGAACGTCGCCCTGCCCGAGCTCGACGGGCGCATCCTGTCGCGCGCCGTGGCGTTCAAGGACGCGCTCGGCCGCGACGCGGATTGCGAGACCGATCTTGTCGGTTACCGGCCGGTCGCCGACCGGATTGATTTTGTCGCCGATCTTGCCGCCGGCTGGGCGCGGCTGCGGCGCACGGAGCCGGCCGAGCGGCGGGTGGCGCTCATCCTCGCCAACTACCCCAACCGCGACGGGCGGATCGCCAACGGCGTCGGCCTCGATACGCCGGCCTCGGCGGCCAATATCCTGCAGGCGCTGGCCGCCGCCGGCTACCGGATCGAGGATGCGCCCGCCGATGGGGCCGCGCTGATGCAGGCGATCCTCGCCGGGCCGACCAATGATTTCCGCCGGCTCGACGAACGCGCGGGCGGCGAGCGCCTGTCGCTCATCGCCTATTCGGCGTTTTTCGCCGGCCTGCCGCCGGCCGTGCAGGCGAAGATCGTCGAGCGCTGGGGCCCGCCCGAGGGCGATCCCGCCTATCGGCCGGGCGAACTCGACTGCGGCGCGTTCCATATCGCCGCGCTGCGCTTCGGCAACGTGGCACTCGGCGTACAGCCGGCGCGCGGCTACAACATCGACCCGACATCGAGCTATCACGATCCGGCCCTCGTCCCGCCGCATTCCTACATCGCCTTCTATGCCTGGCTGCGCCAGGAATTCGGCGCGCACGCCATCGTCCATGTCGGCAAGCACGGCAATCTCGAATGGCTGCCGGGAAAATCGCTGGCCCTGTCGGCCGAATGCTTCCCCGAGGCGGCGCTGGGGCCGCTGCCGCATCTCTATCCGTTCATCGTCAACGATCCCGGCGAGGGCACGCAGGCCAAGCGCCGCGCCGCCGCCGTGATTGTCGATCACCTGACGCCGCCGCTTACCCGCGCCGGCAGCTACGGCCCGCTCGCCGCACTCGAACGGCTGATCGACGAGTATTACGACGCGGCCGGCCAGGATCCGCGCCGCCTGCGCCCGCTCGCCACCGAAATCCGCGAGCTTGCCGCGGCGAGCGGCATCGACCGCGATTGCGGCATCGACGCCGGCGAACCGGAATCGGCTGCCCTCGTCAAGCTCGACGGGTTCCTGTGCGAGCTGAAGGAAATGCAGATCCGCGACGGTCTGCATGTGTTCGGCGCATCGCCTGCCGGCGATCTTCTGCGCGACCTGCTGGTCGCCATCGCGCGCGCGCCGCGCGGCGACGGCGAGGGCGCCAATGCCTCGCTTCTGCGCGCGCT
>JACQAF010000284.1 GCA_016195145.1 Rhodospirillales bacterium | reverse complement strand
GGCGGCCGGGTCGTCGCCGCGACGCATGCGTCGCTCGGCCTCGTCGGGGCCGATACGCTCGATCTCGGCCGTCGCGACGGGAGAAGCGCGGCATGAACGCCTTTGTCGCCGTCGTCGCGCGCGATCTGCGTCTGGCGCTGCGCGCTCCCGGCGACAGCGCGACCGTCGTGCTGTTCTTCGTCCTCACCGTCATCCTGTTTCCCTTCGGCGTCGGGCCCGAGCCGCAAATCCTCGCCCGCATCGCCAGCGGCATCGCCTGGGTGACGGCGCTGCTCGCCTGCCTTCTCTCCCTCGACCGCCTGTTCCAGCTGGAGAGCGAGGATGGCAGCCTCGAACAGATCGCGCTGTCGCCGGCCCCGCTCGAATTGCTGGCCCTCGGCAAATGTCTCGCCCACTGGCTCACCACCGGCCTGCCGCTGATCGCCGCCTCGCCGCTGATCGCCCTATTTCTTCACCTCCCGGCCGAGGGGTATCCCGCCCTGCTCGCCGCCCTTGCCATCGGCACCCCGACCCTGAGCCTGATCGGCGGCATCGGGGCTGCCCTGACCCTCGGCGCCCGGCGGGGCGGGGTGCTTTTACCCTTGCTTGTCCTGCCGCTTTACATTCCTGTGTTAATCTTCGGCGTGGCGGCGGTCGAGGCCGAGCTTGCCGGGCTGTCCGCCCGCCCCCATCTTTTGATGCTGGGCGGGCTGGCTGCCCTGGCCCTGCCGCTGGCCCCTTGGGCGATCGCCGCCGCCTTGCGCCAGTCGCTGGAATGAAGCTTCCCGCTGGAATAATCCTGTCCGACGGGCGGCTATATGCCGCACGGCAGTGTGATGACGAAAGGTTTGGAAATGACGGCCAGACAGGCTAAATCCTAGGCTTGGGAACGCTGAACTCCATGCATCGTTTCGCCAACCCCGCCCGTTTCCTGCGTATGGCCGCAGCCGTGCTGCCGTGGAGCGCCGCGCTCACCGTGGGCTGTCTCGGCGCGGGGCTATGGTTCGCGCTGTTCGATTCCCCGGCCGATTACCAGCAGGGCGAAACCGTCCGCATCATGTATGTCCATGTGCCGGCGGCATGGATGGCGCTGTTCGTTTACACCAACCTCGCCATCGCCAGCGCGGTGGCGCTGGTCTGGAAGCATCCGCTGGCCGATCTCGCCGCCCGCGCCATGGCGCCGATCGGCGCGGCGTTCACCGCGCTTTCCCTCATCACCGGCTCGCTCTGGGGACAGCCGATGTGGGGCACATGGTGGGTATGGGATGCGCGCCTCACCTCGGTCCTGATCCTGTTCTTCCTCTATCTCGGGCATATCGCGCTGGCCAACGCCTTCGACGACCCGACGCGCGGCAATCGCGCCGCGGCGATCCTGGCGCTGGTCGGCGCGGTCAACGTGCCGATCATCAAGTTCTCCGTCGACTGGTGGAACACCCTGCATCAGCCGGCGTCGATTGTGCGCATCGGCGGCCCGACCATCGATTCCTCGATGCTCACGCCGCTGCTGCTGATGGCCTTCGGCTTCACCTTCTATTTCGTCAGCGTGCTGATCCTGCGTATCCGCGCCGAAATCCTCGCCCGCAAGCTGCGCACGCTGCGCTTCGCCCAGGGGGAGGCGACGGCATGAGCGCGCGCATCGCCGAATTCGTCGCCATGGGGGGTTATGCGGCCTATGTCTGGCCATCCTATGCGCTGACCGCCGCGGTGCTGATCGGCCTGTTATGGTCGAGCCTGCGCGCGCTGCGCGCGCGCGAAGCCGATCTCGCCCGCGAGGACGGACGCGGCGAAAGCCGCCGACGCGACAGGTCCGCGTCATGACCCGCAAGCGCCGCCGGCTCTATTTCCTCGGCCTGTTCATGCTCGGCCTCGGCACGGCGACGGCGCTCGCCCTCGTCGCCTTTCAGGACAATCTCGTCTTTTTCTACAGCCCCTCCGATATCGTGACCAAGCAGCCCGCGCCCGAGCGCAGCCTGCGTATCGGCGGGCTGGTCGAGGAAGGCTCGGTCGAGCGCGGCGGCGCCGCAGCCGGCAAGCGGGTCGAGGTGCGCTTCCGCGTCACCGACCTTCAGCATACCGTGCCCGTCGTCTTTTCCGGCATCCTGCCCGACCTGTTTCGCGAGGGGCAGGGCGTCGTCGCCCTCGGCAAGCTGGGGCCGGACGGCGTGTTCCGGGCGAGCGAGGTTCTCGCCAAGCACGACGAAAACTACATGCCGCCCGAGGTCGCCGAGGCCTTGAAGCGCAGCGGCCGCTGGAACGAAACCGGAGGGCAACGCAAATGATCCCCGAGATCGGCCATTACGCGCTTCTCCTCGCCCTGTGCATCGCGCTCGCCCAGGCGAGCGTGCCGCTGGTCGGGGCAGCGCGGCGCGATGCGGCGCTGATGGCCTTCGCGCGGCCGGCGGCGCTGGCGCAGTTCGCCTTCGTGGCGATCGCGTTCTTCGCCCTGATGTACGCCTATGTCGTCTCCGATTTCACCGTGCGCAACGTGGTCGAGAATTCGCATTCGCTGAAGCCGATGTTTTACAAGGTCGCCGGGGTGTGGGCGAACCACGAGGGCTCGATGGTCCTGTGGGTGCTGATCCTGACCTTGTTCGGCGCCGCCGTCGCCGCCTTCGGCGACAATCTGCCGCCGTCGCTGCGCGCCCGGGTGCTGGCCGTGCAGGCGATGATCGGCGTGGCGTTCCTCGCCTTCATCGTTTTCACCTCGAACCCGTTTCTGCGCGTCGATCCGCCGCCGATCGACGGTCGCGGCCTTAATCCGCTGCTCCAGGATCCCGGCCTCGTTTTTCATCCGCCCTTCCTTTATCTCGGCTATGTCGGGTTTTCGACCTCGTTCTCCTTCGCCGTCGCGGCGCTGATCGAGGGCCGGGTCGACGCCGCGTGGGCGCGCTGGGTGCGGCCGTGGACGCTCGCCGCCTGGTCGACGCTGACCTTCGGCATCGCGCTCGGCAGCTGGTGGGCTTATTACGAGCTGGGCTGGGGCGGCTGGTGGTTCTGGGACCCGGTCGAGAACGCTTCGTTCATGCCGTGGCTGGTCGGCACCGCCCTCTTGCATTCGGCGATCGTCGCCGAGAAGCGCGGGGCGCTGAAGACCTGGACTATCCTGCTCGCCATCCTCGCCTTCGCGCTGTCGCTGATCGGCACGTTCCTTGTCCGCTCCGGCGTTTTGACCTCGGTTCACGCCTTCGCGGTCGATCCGGCGCGCGGTGTGTTCATCCTCCTGATCCTGATTCTGGCGATCGGCGGTTCGCTTGCGCTTTACGCCATTCGCGCGCCGCAGCTCAAGATCGGCGGTCTGTTTGCGCCGATCAGCCGCGAGGGCGCGTTGGTGCTCAATAACCTCCTGCTGTCGACCGCCTGCGCCACCGTGTTCCTCGGCACGCTCTATCCGCTATTCCTCGACGCCGTCGGCGCGGGCAAGGTGTCGGTCGGGCCGCCATTCTTCAACGCGACCTTCGTGCCGCTGATGATCCCGCTCGCCGCGGCAACGGCGATCGGCCCGCTGCTTGCCTGGAAGCGCGGCGATCTCGCCGGTGCGCTCGGCCGTCTATGGGCGGCGGCGGTTATTTCAGGTCTCATCGTCCTTGCGACGCTTTATATTCATTACGGTAGCCCCGTCCTCGCCCTGGTCGGCATGGGGCTCGCCGCGTGGCTGGCGGCGGGCGTGCTGGTCGAGCTGGCCGAACGCATCCGCCTGTTCCGCATTCCCCTTGCCGATTCGCTGCGCCGCGCCGCCGGCCTGCCGCGCGCCGCTTGGGGCATGTCCATCGCTCATTTCGGCCTCGCCGTGACCATCGCCGGCATCACTGCCTCGTCGGCCTGGCAGATCGAGAAAATCCAGATCGTCCGCCCGGACGAAACGATCGAGCTTGCCGGCTACGAGCTGACCTTTAAGGGCGTCAAAGTCGTCGAAGGGCCGAACTATACCGCCCGCGAGGGAACCTTCGAGGTGACCCGTAACGGCCGGCCGGTCGTCACCCTGCAGCCCGCCAAGCGTTTCTTCCCGGTCCAGGGCATGACGACCACCGAAGCGGCGATCCACAGCACCGGCTTCGCCGATATTTACGCGGTGATCGGCGATCTTGACGAAGGAACCGGCCCCGGCGGCCTGGCCCGCGCCGCGCCACCGGTTGCTGTCGACGGCGCCTGGACCGCGCGCCTTTACTATAATCCGCTGGTGCCGTGGATCTGGTTCGGCGCGACGATCATGGTCATCGGCGGGATGGTGTCGCTGACCGATCGCCGCCATCGCGTCGGCGCGCCCAAACGCGCCCGCATCCCGGCCGGGTCGGCGCCGGCGCTCGGGGACTGAATGCGTCGTCTCTTCTTCCTTCTGCCGCTTATCGCTTTCGTGGCCGTCGCCGGCTATTTCGCCGTCGGCCTGACCCGCGATCCGAGCAAGCTGCCATCGGTGCTGATCGACCGGCCGATCCCCGAGTTCAAGCTGCCGGCGGTCGCCGGCACCAACGTGCCCGGCCTGTCCTCGGAAACGATTCGCGGCCGCATCGCGCTGGTCAACGTGTTCGCGTCGTGGTGCGTGCCGTGCCGGATCGAGCATCCGATCCTGCTGCGCCTGGCGTCGGAAAAGCGTGTCGCCATTTTCGGCATCAACTACAAGGACTGGCACGAGGACGCCGCCGCCTGGCTCGGCGAACTCGGCAATCCGTACGAGGCGATTGGCTATGACGATACCGGGCGGGTCGGCATCGAATGGGGCGTCTACGGCGTGCCCGAAACCTTCCTGATCGACCGTGACGGGCGGATCCGTTTCAAGCATATCGGACCGATCACGCCGCAATTGCTCAACGAAACCATCCTGCCCGCCATCGCGGCGCTGCAAAAATGACCCGCCGAGCCATCCTTCCCGCCCTCGCCCTTGCCAGCGCGATCTTTTTCGCGCCGGACGCGGCGCGCGCCGTCCTGCCGCAGGAAATGCTGCCCGATCCGGCGCTCGAAGCGCGGGCCCGCGACCTGTCGCGCGAAATTCGCTGTCAGGTCTGCCAGAACCAGTCAATCGACGATTCGAACGCGCCGCTCGCCGCCGATTTGCGCCGGCTGGTGCGCGAGCGTCTGGTTGCCGGCGATTCGGACCGCGAAGTGTTCGACTTTCTTGTCCGCCGCTACGGCGATTATGTGCTGTTGCGGCCACCGATGCGGCCGGGAACCTGGCCGCTGTGGTTCGGGCCGGGGGCGCTGCTGATCCTCGGCGCGGCCGGGGTCGTCGTCTATTTCCGCCGCCGTCGACGCGCCCTGTCGCCGGCCCCGGCGGCGCTCAACCCCGAAGAGCAGCGCCGCGTCGCCCATCTCCTCAACGACAGGCCCGAGGCCTGAGCGCCATGTTATGGGCCATTTTTGCCGCAATGACCGCGGTCGCTGCGGCGGTTCTCCTCGCTCCCCTGCTGATGCGCCGACGCACGCCGCGTCCCGCGCCGCCTACGATCTCGAAATCTATCGCGACCAGCTTGCCGAGATCGATCGCGACATGGCGCGCGGCGTGATCGACCGGACCGAGGCCGCGGCGGCGCGGATTGAAATCTCCCGCCGCATGCTCGCCGCCGACGCCGAGATACCGAAGGAACCGGAGTCGCCGTCCGTTCCCAATCCTTCGTTGCGCCTCACGGTCCTGGTCATCGCCGGGGCGGCGCCGCTGGCGGCGCTAGCTCTCTATCTTTCCGTCGGGTCGCCGAACCTGCCGAGCCAACCGCTGGCCGGGCGCCTTGCCGTCGCCGGCAGCGAGACCGGCGAGGCCCAAGAAGTCGCCCGGATGGTCAACAATCTAGCCGAACGGTTGAGGACCAATCCCGACGATCTCGAAGGTTGGGCGCTCTATGCGCGCTCGCTATCGGTGCTCAACCGGCGGGCGGAGGCCCTCACCGCATGGCGGCGGGTCATGGCGCTATCGCAGGATTCGCCCGAATTCGCCGGTCCGTTCGGCGAAAGCCTGGTCGAGGCGGCCGGCGGCGTGGTGACGCAGGAAGCGCGCATCGCCTTCGAACGCGCGCTGACCGCCGATCCGCACGATCCGCGCGCTCTATTCTTCCTCGGCCTCGCCCGCGCCCAGGCCGGCGAATCGCGCGCGGCATTGCAGATCTGGACCGATATCGCCGCCGCCGCAGCCGAGGATGCGCCATGGCTGCCGATGATCCGCGCGCGCATCCGCGCGGTGGCAAGCGAGGCCAAGATCGACCCGGCAACGATCACGCCCTCGCCCGAAGCCGTGGCCGAGGGAGAGACGCGCCGGACCGAGGCGCGCGGACCGTCGGCGGCCGATGTCGAGGCCTTCCAGCGCATGCCGCCCGAGGAGCGCGCCCGGACGATCCGCAGCATGGTCGATAACCTCGCGGCACGACTGGAAAGGGAATCGGACGACCCCGACGGCTGGCAGCGGCTCGGGCGCGCCTGGAATGTTCTTGGCGAGATCGACAAGGCGAAAGCGGCGCTCACCAGGGCGACCGAACTCGCGCCGGATCGCGTCGACGTCTTGATCGATTATGCATCGCTGCTACTCGCCGGACACACCAATGGCGACAAGCTGCCGCCGGATTTTGTCGCCGTGATGCGCCGCGTACTGGCGCTCGATCCCAATCATGGCGATGCGTTGTGGTTTGTCGGGCTGGCCGAGGCCGAAGCGGGCAATCGCGACACGGCGATTGGGCTGTGGGACAGGTTGGGCGGCGGCGAGCATACGGGCCCGCGCGGCGAACTTTGCCGCGGCCGGGTCTCGATCGGCGATGCCGCCGAACGCCGCCACCGCCGCAGAAAAATCCCGCGCCCGCCACGCTGCAAGCCCGGCAGCATAGATGGCCGCCGCGTTTTCGCGCGCCGGGTCCAAGGCGCCAATTTCGGCCAGCGGCTCGAAAATCGACACTGGCCGATCTCGTCCAACCACCCGCACCGTATCGATCTCGCGGCAGGCGATCCTCCCGCCGAGACGGGAAGCGGTCGTGTCGGCGATCGTGATGTCGGTCCCATAGGCCTTGTTGACCCCTTCGAGCCGCGAGGCGAGGTTCACCATGTCGCCCATGACCGTGTAGTTGAAGCGCCGACGCGAGCCGATATTGCCGACCAGCGCCTCGCCGGTATTGATCCCGATCCGCACCGCGAGCGCGCGGCCCTGGAACGCCGGAACCGTCTGGTTGAGATCGATCAGGCGCGCCCGGCAGGCGAGCGCCGCGCGTACGGCGTTGAGCGCATGGTCGGGATCGTCGAGCGGCGCGCCGAATACGGCGACGATGGCGTCGCCGATATATTTATCGACGAAGCCGCCATGCTGCTCGACGATATCGGTCATCGCCGAGAGATACTCGTTCATCAACGATACGAGTTCGGCCGGCGACAGCGATTCCGAGATTTTGCTGAACCCGGCGATGTCGGAAAACAGCACGCTCACATCGCGCGATTCGCCGCCCAGCGCCGGCGGCGTGTCGGATTCGATCAACTTGTCGATCACCGCCGGCGCGAGATAGAGCGCGAAGCTGCGGCGCAGGAACCGCTTGTCGCGATCGGCGACCGCGAAGCGGTAGCCCAACAGAATCGCGAACGCTACGGCCGCCCCGATCAGGGGATCGAAAAGCGGCAACGCCATGCCGTGACGGAACGCAGCGGTCGCCAGGCCCATCCACGCCGCCCCTGCTGCGCCCAGTGCGGCAGCAGCCATGATCGGCGACAACGCGACGGTGATGAATGCCGCCGCGCCAATCAACCCCACCGAAATCGCCGCATAAAGCGGACGCCCCACCTCGATCAGCGCGTCGCCGCGCAAAAGATTGTTCACTGCGGTGGCGTGCACATACACGCCGGGGATCGTGTCGCGCACCAGGTCGCCGCGAAACAGCTGGGCCATCGGCGGACGGACGCAACGATCGTTCTCCGCCGCCGGGCGTTCGGCGGCGGTGGTGAAGCGCTTGGCGGTCAGCCGTCGATCCTCGACATCGAGCGTCGCCCCGATCAGCACCACCTTGCCGGCGAAATGCCGGCGAAAATACTCGGCCTTGCCCGCCGCCGCGCAGTGAAACAGGTCGGCCAGCGAATAGGTCGGAATATCGCCGTTGCCGCCGTCGAAATTAAGCGGCATGGCGTTGCGCTCCGATCCCGGAATCCGGTACCCGCCGAGCATGAGGCCGCCATCGGGCTGACGCGCGGCCTCGGTGTCCAGGGCGCGTTGCGCCAGTTCGAGAGCCAGCGACGGATCGCGGCGAATTCCGGCCCCGCGATTTTCGCTGTCGAGCGTCATCGGCACCCGGCGGATGATTTCGTCGTCGTCGTTGATCACGTTGAGGGCGCGGATGTTTTTTTCGTTGCCGACGGCGAAGCTTTGCCCGCGCGACGGCGCTACCGGATATTCCTGGTGCTGGACCTTGCCGAGAACCACCTTGCCCGACCGCGCGGCGTTGCGCAGGGTTAAGAGGAATTTCCGGTCGAAGCCGCGCAGGCGCTCGTCGCGGTTTTCGACCGAGGTCGGATAGACGATGTCGAACCCGACCACCTTCGCCCCGCCCTCGAGGACCGCATCCAGCACCTCGGCCAGCTCGGGCGTCCACATGGCGTTCGGAATGTCGGCGAAAGGCGGCGTGCGATAGGTTTCTTCGTCGATGGCGACGACCACGGTCGGCGAGCGCGCCGGATCGTTGAGCCGGCCGACCGCCTTGTGACGAAGCCAGAACAGGGCGTCGATCGACAGCCCTTCGAGCCGGTCGAGCGCCGGCAGGGCGAGAACCCCGCCCACCGCAACCGCAACCGCGCATGCGGCTAAAATATCGCGCCGCCGCATACGTCCCCCGTGTTGCCCCTCTACGTCCTTACCCTATGCGACTGCGTCACGAACCCTGAAAGCGCAGCAGCCGGCCGACCACGGGGGCCTGCCCCGGCTTGGCGAAGGGATCGATCTTGAAGACAATCGGCGCGTTGTTGCCTGCGCTGGCGCGATAAACGCCGCCCGCCGCCAGCGCCTTGTCGGCCTTGGCGAAGTCGTAGAACGCGCCGCGGAACAGCTGACCGGCGCCGATCTCAACCTCGATACGTTCGCCGGGCTGGTCGAGCCGCTCGATGACCAGCTTGCCGCCGCCCTTGAGGTCGACAACCGGCGACAGGCCGTAGAGCGTGACCTGCGCCTCGGGCGCGGGGCGCACCGGCTTCGGCGGCTGGCGGGTGACGAAGGCGGCGCTCTTGCCTGCCTGATCGGCGGCGAGCCGCATCCGTCCGCCGTCGCACTCCACCTTCTCGCGCCGCACCTTGCCGCCCGCGACCGTGCTTTGCTCGGCCCCGACGGTCACCGTGCCGCCGGCGATCGTCTCGCGCCAGCACGATTTGAGATAGCCGAGGACCAAGGTTTCGCCGGCGTTGAGACGGACGACTTGCCCGACGCTGAGATAGTCCATCGGGCCGATCTCGCTCGTCTTGGCTTCGATATCCTCGACCAACGCCGCCGTCTCGGCCGCCTGGGCCGCAATAACGGCCCCTTGCAGCGCAAAAGCAACGATAAGAATCTTGCCGCCGTTTTTCATGGTCGTTCGCCCTGTCAATAAGAGGCTATCCGTCATTCGCCCTCAGGCTCCCGGTTGCCCGCCGCCGCCATCGCCGACCAGCGAGAACGGCGCCCAGAAAATCGGGTGCGCATAGGAAAACACCGAGCGCCCTGTCGCCGGGTCGACGAATCCGGGGCCGTCGATCAGCCCCAGCATCGCCTGACGCAGCGCCTCGGCCCGCCCGAGCGCGGCGTTTTCAGCCTGGCGCCGGAACAGATCGGTGGTCAGCGTGCGCGCCGAAATCGTCTCGACCGGCCAGTTGGAGACCAGCAGCGCCCGCGTGCCGGCATAGAAGAACGCCCGGCCGAGGCCGGACACCGCTTCGGCTCCGGCGCCCTCGCCGGTCGCCGTGTTGCAGGCCGACAGGACAACCCAATCGGCATTGAGCTTGAGGGCGAGGATTTCGTCCATCGTCAGCAGGCCGTCGCCGTCGACATCGGCCACTTCAGGAGCCGAAAGGGCCAATGCCGGCTGGGTAAGGCCGTTAAGGTCGCCGGGCACCAGGCCGTGAGTGGCGAACATCACTACCCGCCGGTCGGCGAGATTCATCGTCTTCACCGTTCGCTCGTTCGCCTGCCGGCCGAGAATGACATCGCTCACCGGGTCGGCCTTGAGCGCCAGGGCGACGCCTTTCACTTCGTCCGCCGTATCCGGCAGGCGCGGCAGTTGTGCAAGTTCGGCGCTGTCCACTGTCTGCGTCACCGGCGCGTTGCGCCGCACCAGCGGCACGCCGCGCGTGGCGATCAGACCGCGCGTCGTCACCGCAGCCAGCTGGGTACGCGTCGCCGCCTGCTGCGCCTCGGCCGCCTGCTGCCGGCTGAACCACGGATCGCCGAAGCCGATGAACGCCTGGCGGGTTGCATCGGCCGCCGGCAGGGCGCGCAACGTCCCCAACGAGGCGACCGACGGCAGTTGCGTAACGGCAACCTTGCGGGCGAGCCACGGCATGGTCTTGTAATTGGCGAACAGCGCCTGCCCCTCGGCATCGGGCGACAGCGTCGCCGGCTCCGTCGTCAGCAGGGACAGCGGAAGCTGGCCGAGTTCCTTGTGCGGCACGATCAGAAGATTTCTGGCGTCCTTCCAGCCCGCCTCGACCGGCTTGAGCAAGGCGGCATAGAGCCGATGCGCGAGCCCGGCATCGAAGATGGGGATTTCGCCCAGCGTCGTCGCGTTGGGATCGAGCGCCTTGCGCAACGTGGCGACGGTGGCGGCAAGCTCTTTTTCCGGCATCGCCGTCGTGGCGAAAGCGATCGCCCCGTCCTTCGGCACCGCCCAGACGAAAATCCGGTCGGCCCCAACATAGGTCGCGACCAGCGCCTCGCCCGGCCGCAGGCTCTGCCGCGTCTGCTCGATCGTCGCCGGCTTGGGGTCGATAAGCTGGGCATAATCGGGGAAGCGCCGTTCGATATCCTCGGCGATCGCAGCGCGCGCGTCGCGCAGGCTGTCGATCTGCGCGCGCAGGGCGGCGACGGTCTTGGCGTCCTGCTGGTCGGGCGGCGCCGACTGGATATCGGTGAGCAACGCGAACAGCGCCGAAACCTGCTTGCGCGCGTCCTGTTCGCGGCGCGCCAGTTCGGCGAGGTCGGGGTCCTTGGCCGCGGCGCGGGCGCTCGACGCCGCCAGCGCCCGCTGGACCGATTGCCCGCGCGCCGCGTCGGCGATGCGAAACGCCTCGGCGACCACGTCGAAGCCGGGTTGCGCGCCGAGCGGCGTATTCTTGATGTTCGAAAGAAGCGACATATACCCTTCGAGCACGATGCGCAGGCGAAGATCGCGCGCCGCCGTCGTCGCCGATTCCTCGTCGACGCTCCGGGAGCGCTGGAACAGGATCGGAATCGCCGCGCGGAAATGGGCGAGCGCCGCCGCGTGTTCGCCCTTGGCGGCAAGCGCGGTCGCCAGCAACCCGCGCATCAGGGCCGTACGGCCATGGCGCGGGCCGAACTGGGTTTCGGCGCGCGCGTAAATTCTTTCCAGCGCCGCGCGAGCGGCGTCGGTCTGCCCCCCGCGCAACAGGATCACCGCCATGTCGGGGTTATCGGTTAAAAACCGTTCGGCGGCCGACGGATCGTGTTTGGCCAGGCGATCGACGGCTCCGATTTCGACCAATGCATCGGCCCAGCGTTCCTGAAAGGCGAGCGCGGTGGCCAGCTGGACATGCGCGCCGGCGACCTGCGCGGATTCTTCCGTAACGCCGATCTGCCGGTAAATATCGAGAACGGCGCGCAGCAATTTCTCCGCCTCCGGATAGCGCCCCTGTTCGGCGACGATCCGCCCGAAATCGCGCAGGATGTTGGCGGTTTCCGCCGAATAGCGGCCGCGTTTCTGGAGGATGCCGATCAACGAGCGGCGGATCTCGACCTCCGCCTCGACGAGCCTTCCCTGACGAACGAGATTGCGCGCCAGCCAGCGGAAATGCCCGGCCTTCCAGCCATCGTCCTGGTATGCCGGCTCGGCCGACAATACGGCGATCGCACGCCGGTAATGCGGCTCGGCCTCGGCATAGCGGCCGCGGGCATCGAGAACCTGCCCTTGCGCCTCGGCGACGCCGACCTGCCACGCCACGCGACTCTGCGGATCGGCGTTGCGGAATCTGCTCGTCTCGCCAAAGATTACCTGCGCCTCCGCCAGGTATCGGTCGGCGGTCGCGAGATCGCCGGCCATGGCGGCGAAACGGGCGAGGCTGGCGTAACGATTGATCAGCGCGCCGCGTTTGTCCCCGACCGCCTTGACGGATTCCTCAAGGTGGCTGAGGCCGCGGGTAAAATTGCCCGCCCTGATCTCGGCGAAGCCCAGGGAATTCAGCAGCCGCCATGTCTCGCGGTTGCTGGCGACCGCGTGATCAACCGCTTCCCGGTAATCGACGATTTCCTGGCGAACGCGCCCGGTTTCGCGCGCCGCTTCGCCCCGGCTGGCATAGAACGAAGCAAGCTCGGCGCGGTTCGCGCCGGCCGGCGGCGCCTCGTCGGCGGCAGCGCGCGCGCGCGCGGCGCGCTGCGGGTCGGGTTTATGCTGATCGAGAATTGCGGTAATGTCGCCGATCGTGCGCGGCGGCGGTGTGAAGCCCTGGCCCTGGAATTCGGCGGTGATCTGGCGCGCTTGTTCAAGCGAGACTGCCGGCCGCTTGTCCGGCTCGCAGGCGGTTAGAACGGTCAATGCCGTCAGCACTACGATCGCCGCACCGCGCAACGAAAACGCCATAACCATCTCTCCCCCATGGACCGGTTGGGACCCTGCCGGTCCGCGATTTGACGGCGGCCATTATACTCCGCCTTCCAGGCCGGCAATGTGACGTCAGTCACTTATTTTGATCGGCCAGGGTCATATGAAAAAACCATTATACAACAATAAATTAAGATGGTTTTTGAAATTCCCTATCGTTGTGGTTGTGGCGGACGATCTGCTATAGGGTGGCCGTGGTCGTCCCCCCTTCATCAACAAGGAGCGAGCCCACGATGCTCCGAAAACTCCTCATCGGTCTGGCGGCCGTGATTGTCGTGGTCGCGGGCGGCCTTTATTTCGTTTATTCGAATCTCGATTCGCTGATCAAGACGGCGGTCGAAACCTACGGCTCGCAAGCGACCCAAGCCGAGGTGCGTCTCGACAAGGTCAATCTCTCGCCGACAACCGGCGAGGGCGGCCTTGTCGGCCTGCGGGTCGGTAACCCCAAGGGTTTCGCCACCCCCGAAGCGCTTCGCCTCGGCGAAGTCCGCATGACGGTCGATGTTTCGACCCTCGCCAGCAGCCCGGTGATCGTCAGGGAGATCGTTATCGTCAAACCGCAGGTGACTTATGAGCGCGGGCCCGGCGGCAGCAATCTCGAAGCGTTGCAGAAAAGCGCCGCCGCCTATGCCGGCATCGGTCAGCGCGGTGCGGCAAGCGGTGAAAAGCAGGAGGCCGGCCAGGGTCCGAAAATCATTATCGAGAATCTGT
>JACQAF010000283.1 GCA_016195145.1 Rhodospirillales bacterium | reverse complement strand
GCGATGTGGGCGTGGATCGGCGTCTTTTTGCAGGCGAGCTTTGCGTTGCGCCTGTCGCCGGACATCGCCGGCACGGCGGCCAAGCTCGCGGCGTTCGCGACAATCGGCAGCGGGGCCATGGGCTGCATCGCCGGCGGCCTTTTCGCCGACCGGCTGGGCCGCACCACGCTCACCATGATCGCCATGGCGATCAGCGGCGCGTGCGCCGCGACTATCGGCTTTCTTTTTGGCGGGAGCCCATGGCTGGTAGTTGCGATCTGTCTGGTCTGGGGAATTACGATCGTTGCCGATTCGGCGCAGTTTTCAGCCTCGATCGCCGAACTGTCGGAGCGCGCCCATGTCGGCACGATGCTGACCCTGCAGACAGCGCTCGGCTTCACGCTCACGCTGCTGACCATCCATCTGATGCCGGTTCTGGTCGATATCCTGGGGTGGCGCTACGCTTTTGCGCCGCTGGCCATCGGGCCGTTTCTCGGCGTGTGGGCGATGGCACGCCTGCGCGCGCACCCCGATGCGCTAAGGCTTGCCGGCGGCCGTCGCTGAAAACAGGGCGTATCTGGTCGTACACCCAGATGGCGAATATCGAGAGATATGACGCCCGATAGAAGAATCGCACGCGGGTGGGGCTGATCGTGGTTGCGGAATAGCTGCTTGACGCGCTGAATTCGAACAATTTGTGAGAAATATTGTTCAAATGAAACTACAAATAATCTAACAATCTATACTGTATATCTAAGAAATATTTCTTCCGAAAAAGATTAGCACCGTCTATATTCTCTTCGATATTCCGGAAAGGTAAGGACATGCGCAGGCTCATTGGCGAGCAAAGCGGCAATGTCGGCATATTCGCGGCGCTTCTGGCCACGGCGGCAATCGCCGGCGGCACGCTGGCGGTCGATTTCGGCCGTCTCGCCGTGCTCAAGGGGCAGATGCAGCATCGCGCCGATGCCGGCGCGCTGGCCGGCGCGGTTCAGCTCGACGGTCGCGCCGGCGCGCGCGATCGCGCCCGGCGGGTCGCGATCGAGGCAGTTGTCGGGCGCAGCAACATTCCCAAGGACGGGACCGAGCTCACCGTCTCGGGGGTGACCTTTTATCAGACCCTGACGCCGGCGCACGTCGCTGCCGACACCGACGAGAACGCCGTATTCGTCGAAGTCAGCCTTGCGCCGAAGCAGGTCGATGTTCTGTTCCAGCCGCTGATGAACTTTCTCGTCGGCAAGGCGTCGGCAACGACCCGGCAGCTGAACGCAACGGCGGTGGCGCGCCCCGACCCGTTCATCTGTCACGCGCCGCCGCTGATGATGTGCGATCTGGCCGAACTTGATCCGGCGCTCGATCTTACCCTGCCGGGAAACGCCGGCCGGCAGGTGCGCTTGAAGGAGCCGGTCCAGGGCGGCGGATCGATGGCGCCGGGAAATTTCGGTCTGCTGTCGTTGCCGGATGGAAGCGCCGGGGCCAATGACATTCAGGCGGCGCTGGCGGCGGTGGCGCCGGAAGACTGCTACACCCTCGATCTGACAACCGCGACCGGTTCGAAGACACAGAAGGTGCGGGCCGGACTCAACGCGCGTTTCGACCTGCCGGGCGGGTTGCCCAATCCGGCGCCGAACGTGATCAATTATCCGCGCGACGATTCGCTGAACGCCGACGCCAACGCCAAAATGGGCGCCGGCGTGTGGAATCTGAACACCTATTGGCAGCAGAAGCATGGCGGCGCGCCACCGGCCGCCTTGGCCGAGGCCAGCCGCTATCAGGTTTATCTCTACGAGCTTGGCTACAGCTATGCGCGCAGCGGCCGGCGCACCGTCTATCCGGTCGGCGAATCGGTGCCGGCTGGCTTCGTCGTCGTAACGCCGCCCGGACCTTCGGTTCCGGTCGCGGCGAATCAGCAAAACAAGGACGATCCGAATTACGACGGCGTGCCGTCGCGTCCGGTCGCCTCGAACGGCCATGCCCGCCGGCTGCTCGCGGTGCCGCTGCTCGCCTGCGTCGCCGAGAACGTCCACGGCCGCGGCACCTACCCGAGTCACGGCAAATATGTCGAGATGTTCGTCACCGAAATGTCGCCGGCGCCGCCCGATGCCGGCATTTACGCCGAGGTCGTGCGCGCGCTGACGCCGTCGACCTCGGTCGATTTTCACGCCAATGCGCGCCTGGTTCAATAGAACCGGCGGGGCGCTCGCCGCCCTCTGTCGCAGCCGCGACGGCGCGTCGGCAAGCGAGTTCGCACTCATGCTGCCGGTGCTGACTCTGCTGTTTTCCGGCATGGCCGAAATCGGGCGCGCCTATTACCAGGCCAACCAGGTGGAGAAAGGCTTGCGCGCCGGGGCGCTGTTCGCCGCGCGCAGCAGCTATCCGCTCAGCGCCCAGACGCTGACCGCGACGCGCAACCTGACGACGACCGGCAGCCCGGACGGAAACTCGCCTTATCTCGTTTCGGGGTGGGGCAAAGTCGGGTCCGAACTCAAGGTGACGTTCGGCAACTATGTGCTGGACGAGGTGTCCATCCCGGTGATCCGCCTGTCGGCGACGGTGCCGCTCGATCCGCTTCTTCCTGTCCTGGCGAGCGCCCTCGGCTATAGCACATATATGATCCATCTTACCCATGAGCAGGCCCATGTCGGCTATTGAGGGCGGCGGCATCCTGCGCGACCGCCAGGGCGGGGCGGCCACGGCATTCGCCCTGATCGTGCCGGTGATGCTCAGCCTCAGCCTGATGACGCTCGAAATGGTGCTGATCGGCTTCGACATGCACCGCGCTGCCGAGGCGTCGCGCCGCGCGGCCAGGCTGGCGACGATCCTGCCGCCGGTCGCCAACCTGGCGGGTATTGCACCGGGGACCAAGGTCGTCTGCAAATCGACGAACGGCAATACGCAATGCACCGGCGGCGCGCTTGAGACGGCGGCGACCTTCGATACGATGGCGGCCCAGATGAAGGACGTCTTTCCGGGGATCGCACCGGCCAACATCGAGATCACCTACAGCTATAGCGGCATCGGCGACCTTGCCATGCCGGGCGGGGCGCTGCCGCTCGTCACTGTGCGACTCGTCGGCCTCCAGCATCCCTTGACGGTGATCAAATCGCTGCCCGGCATTGGCAGCGCGGTGCCGTTGCCGGCGTTTACCACTACGTCGCTCGGCGGCGGGTACAAGCCGCCGGCTTGATCCGATCGATTTGGGTTGATTTATTCGGTAATTACAGATTTGTATTTAATTTATCTGTAATACTATATATTAATTCTTTAGTGATGTTGATTTTTATTGCTACTCATTTGGCATACCCTTAGTCTTTCGATGCGGCGTTATACCTAATTCTTTTTCTAGGAGGTTTCCATGTTGAAGACGCTTCGCGCCTTGTTGCAAGACGAGAACGGCGCAACCGCCATCGAGTACGGTCTGATCGCGGCGCTGGTTTCGGTTGCGATCATCGCCGGCCTGACCATGCTTGGCGACAGCCTGAACGCCACGTTCAACAGCGTCGCCGGCAAGCTCTAAGCCGGCCACACGGACCGTCGCGGACAAGGCTACGGTTCGGCGGACCGGCCGTAAACGGCCGGCATAATCGGAACAGGACGCCAAAATACGGCAAAGGAATCGCACGAAGTTGCGTTCCGCCCTGTTCCCGGCGGCATTCCGACGCGATCGTCGGCAATCCGCATCGATGCATTCCTACGATCTGGAATGCCATCGAACCCAAGAAAAAGTTGTGTAACAGAAAGTCCGGAAAGTCATGTGGCTTTCGGTCATGGTCGACCATCTCGTGGTGATGTCGTTCATGTCGCTGCTCGTCTGGGCGGCGATCAGCGACGTTCGCCGCTTTGTCATCCCCAACCGGCTATGCGTCGCCATCGCGCTACTGTTTCCGGCGCATGTCGCGGCGAGCCCGGGGCCGGTCGACTGGGTCGGCGCGGCGGCCGTTGCCGCGGGCACGTTTATTGTCGGTTGGGCGCTATTTTCCTTGCGACTGGCCGGCGGCGGCGACGTCAAGCTATTGACCGCAACCGCGCTGTGGGCCGGTCCGCCGCTGATCCTGCCGTTGCTGCTTGGCATGGGAATCGCCGGCGGCGTTCTCGCCGTGGCGATGGTTGCGCGTCACGCCTTGATGCGCCCGCGTTCGCGGTACGTAACGGTGAACGGCAATCCGCCGGCGCCGTTCGGCCAGATGAAGGTTCCTTATGGCGTTGCGATCGCCGCTGGCGGTGTGCTGGTCGGCATGCTGCTGCTCGGCGAATGATGAGCCGTCGAAATATTTGAACTGGAGAGCGAAATTATGCGCGCCCGCACCCTGATTGTCCTCATCGTCGCCTTCGTCACAGCCGGCGGAACCGCGATGTTCGCGCGCAGCTGGCTCGAAGCGCAGCGCGCGGCGATGGCGGCGTCGATCCCGAAGCCGGCCCCGGCCGCCGTGACGGCGGAGATCTTGGTGGCGCGCGAGGCGTTGCCGGCCGGGACCATTCTGAAGCCCGCCCATCTGCGCTGGCAGCCATGGCCGGATGACGGCGTGGCCGCGCATTATATGGCCAAGGGGCGAAGCAAGCCCGAGGATCTGGCCGGCGCGGTGGTGCGGCAGGGGTTGACCGCCGGCGAGCCGATCACCGAGAACCGCGTCGTGCGGCCCGGCGATCGCGGCTTCTTGGCCGCCATGCTGTCGCCGGGCATGCGCGCGGTGACGCTGTCGCTTAACGCGATGACCGGCATCGCCGGTTTTGTCTTTCCCGGCGACTATGTCGATATCATCCTCACCCACACCACCAGCCCGAATGACAAGGATGGCGTCGCCCGGCGGGCGAGCGAGACGGTGCTGCACAAGGTGCGCGTTCTGGCGATCGACCAACGAACCGAGAACCCCGAGGGGAAGCCGGCAGTTCCGAAGACGGCGACGGTCGAGGTCGACGCCAAGCAGGCCGAGATCATCGCCGTCGCCGGCGAGATGGGGCAATTGTCGCTGAGTCTGCGCAGCCTGGCGGCCGTCGACGACGACGCGGCGCCGGTTAATGGCGCCGCCGCGCGGCGCAGCTATACCCTCGACAACGAAGTGAGCACCCTGCTCAGGCGGCCGGCCGCCAGCGGGCCGGCGGCGTCGCACGCGGTCAGCGTCGTGCGCGGCGCGAAAGTCGAGGCGGTCGATTTCGGCACCTCGCCGCCAGTTGAACGGCCGAAGGGCCAATGAGGACTCCAATGCTTCCTCTCCGCATGCCGATCGCTCTGTGGCTTCTTGCTGCGCTGGCGATGGCGATGATGACCGTTGCGCCAACGGCCTGGGCGCAACCGGCCAACCCGGTCGAAATCGTCGGCCCGAGCGCCACGCCCTTGCAGATCGAGGCGCAGAAAGGGCAATTGTTGCGCCTGCCGCGCGCTGCGCAATCGGTCTTCGTGGCCGATCCCGAAGTCGCCGATGTGCAGGTCAAATCGCCGACCCTGATCTATGTGTTCGGCAAAAAGGCCGGCGAGACGACGCTCTACGCCGTCGATGCGCGCGAGGCGGTGCTACTCAACGCGCGGGTCGTGGTGACCCACAACCTGTCGCGGCTGCGCACGGCCATTGCGCAGCTCAATCTCGACACGGAGATCGATCTC
>JACQAF010000282.1 GCA_016195145.1 Rhodospirillales bacterium | reverse complement strand
TCTCGGGCCTGCCGTCGGCCGGCGTCGGCGCGCTGTTGACGCTGATGGCGCTTGGCCACGATCTGTCGGTGATCGCCCTCATCGGCGTCGTCATGCTGATCGGCATCGTCAAGAAAAACGCCATCATGATGATTGATTTCGCCATCGCCGCGCAGCGCGAGCGGGGCCAGACGCCGGAACAAGCGATTTACGAGGCGGCGATCCAGCGTTTCCGGCCGATCATGATGACGACCATGGCGGCGATCATGGGCACGTTGCCGATTGCCGTCGGCCACGGGGCGGGGGCCGAGCTGCGCCAGCCGCTCGGCATCGCGGTGGTCGGCGGGTTACTGTCGTCGCAGCTCCTGACGCTGTTCATCACGCCGGTAATTTACATCTATCTCGACCAAGCTGGGGATGCGGCGCGCCGATTCTTCGGTCGGTCGCGGCGCGCGCGGACGGTGGCTGCTGGCGCGGTTCCCCGCCAGCAGAGCGCGGCCGGCGAGGACTGAGCCTAGCGCACCGGCGGCTTGCGCCGCTTGCTGGAGATGATGCCGGAGTTGATGCCGCTCCACGACAATTCGCCGTGCAGGCGGCCATACTCGATCTTGGGGCAGCGGTTCATCACTACAGCGACGCCGGCCGCCTCGGCCCGGGCAGCCGCCTCGTCGTTGCGCACGCCAAGCTGCATCCATACGACCGGCGCGCCGATGGCGAGCGCTTCGTCGACGATCGGCCCGGCGGCGGCCGAGTTGCGGAAAATATCGACCATGTCGATCTTTTCCGGAATCTCGCCAAGGCTGGCATAGACCTTCTCGCCGAGGATCGTTTCGCCGGCCGCGGCGGGGTTGACCGGAATCACTCGGTAGTTCTTGTGCTGGAGGTATTTCATCGCGAAATAGCTCGGCCGGTTCCAGTTGGGGCTTGCCCCGACCATGGCGACGGTGCGCACACGGCGTAAAATGCCGCGCAGATAGTCGTCGGCGTAATCGTCATGGTCGGTCTGGGGGATGGCGGGAGGCTTGCGCGGCTTCGACTTGCGAAGCGTTTTGGTGGCCATGCGTTCAGCGACCCTGCCATTCCGGCGGCGGTTGTTTGTTGATGAAGGCGTCGATGCCGTTTTCGGCGTCGCGGGCGAGCATGTTGCGGGTCATCGCCTCGCTCGCATAGGCATAGGCCGCTTCGACGCCGAGTTCGGCCTGGCGATAGAACGCCTCCTTGCCGATGGCGACGGTCAGCGGCGATTTGCCGGCGATCTTGGCGGCGAGGGCGGTCGTCGCGGCGTCGAGATCGCCATCGTCGACTACTTCGTTGATCAGGCCATAGGTTTTCGCCATTTCGGCGTCGATCGTGTCGCCGCCGAGCAGCATGTGCATCGCCTGCTTGCGCCCCACGGCGCGCGACAGGGCGACCATCGGCGTCGAGCAAAACAGGCCGATATTGACCCCCGGCGTGGCGAAGCGCGCACCGCGCGCCGCGACCGCGAGGTCGCAGGTGGCGACAAGCTGGCAACCGGCGGCGGTCGCGATGCCGCGGACACGGGCGATCACCGGCTTGGGCAGGCGGGTAATGGTGAGCATCAGGCGGCTGCACTGGCCGAACAGCGCCTCGTAGGCTTGGCGGCCGGGATTGGCGCGCATTTCCTTGAGGTCGTGGCCGGCGCAATATCCGGGCCCGTTGCCGGCGACGATCACGGCCTTGACCGACGGATCGCCGGCGATGCGGTCCAGTTCCGCCTGCATCGCCGACATCAGGCCGACCGACAGCGCGTTGCGCTGGGCCGGGCGGTTCATGGTCAGCGTGGCGACGCCGTCGCGGTCTTCGCGCAGCAGTACCGGGCCGTCGGCAGCGGAGGTCGGCGCGGGCTTGGACTGGGTGAGGGCGGTCATGGCAGACCCTCTTGCTATGGCGTTAAGAAGAATTTGGCGTCTTCACCCCGGCGATTGCAAGCCCCTCGCGCCCGTATCGGGATAATCCCTCAAATATTCCCGTAATCGCCGTGGCGACCCATGCCGCCAACGAAGCGCCCGGCCCCGGCCACGCCCTCGTTACGCAGGCAGGACTGTCCGAAATTGAATTCCTGGCGTAGCGCCTCGCGAACCGGCAGCGACCATTGGCGGTGGGCGGAATTGCGGTCGGCGAGCATGCATTCGCGCGGGAAGCGGGCAATTTCCTGCGCCAGCGTTTCAGCCGCCTGGCGCGACTTGCCTTTCGCCACGACCCGGTCGCACATGCCGATGCGCAAGGCCTCGTCGGCGGTCACCTTGCGGCCGGTCAGGATGATGTCGAGCGCGCGGCCCATGCCGACAATGCGCGGCAGGCGCACCGTACCGCCGTCGATCAGCGGGATGCCCCAGCGCCGGCAATAGACGCCGAAATAGGCGGTCTTTTCCATCACCCGCAGGTCGCACCACAGCGCCAGCTCCATCCCGCCGGCGACCGCCGGCCCGGCGATCGCGGCGATCACGGGTTTGGAAAGCTGGAGGCGCGACGGCCCGAGCGGCCCAGGCGGCAATTCGCCATTGCCGTTTTCCTGGAATGACAGGTCTTTCATCCAGTTGCGTCCTTTGGACGCGGATAGAGCCTTGAGATCGCCGCCGGCGCAAAATGCACCGTCGGTTCCCCAGAACACTGCGACCGTGGCCTTGGGGTCGGCCTCGAAGGCGAGGAAGGCGTCGACCAGCCTGCGGCCGGTATCGGGATCGACGGCGTTCCGCACCTGGGGCCGGTCGAGAATCACGGTGGTGACGGGGCCTTTCTTTTCGACCCGCACGGCGTCTTTCGGCATTCGCGGTCTCCTCCGTTGGCTGGTGTTTCTCAGCGCGGCCGCAACCGCGCGACGAGGCAATCGAGATAGTGGTCGACCAGGGCGGCGGGCTCGCTGTCGAGGGTCCTGAGACGGCCGGTATTGGCCATCAGCAACACGCCGCAGATGTGGCACATGGCGGCGACGGTCTCGCGGTGGGCGTCGAGATGCGCGACCCCGGCATAACGCGCCATGGCGGCGGCAATGATCTGCAGGACGGCGACCAGCCGGTTATTGAGCACCCGGTCGAGGGCGGGGGTGAGCCCGCGCGGACGAATGCCCTGGAACAGATAGAAGCCGAGATCGAGCTCCTGCGGGCGGTCGTAATAGTAATCGTAGAAGGCGCGCACGGCCGCGCGCAGCCGCGCCTCATCGCTATGCGCCGCCGCGGCCGCGTCGCGCACGGCCGCGCCCAGCGCGGTCAGCGAATGCGACAGGATGTCGGCATAGATCGCTTCCTTGGTCGGGTAATAGGAATAGACCGCGCCCGGCGTATAGCCGGCGGCCTGGGCGATGGCGCGAATAGTGGCGCCTTCGAGGCCGGCATCGGCAAAAACCTGCTGGGCGGCGATAAGCAAATTGGCGCGGCGGAATTCGCGCGCGGCTTGTTGGCGGTCATGACGGTCGAGGGGGAGCGGACGGGCCATGGCGAACGGCGTTCCCAAAGGCTTGAATGAGTTTAATAATATGCTGTTTATAAAATTGAACAATGTTTATTATTAGTATCGATACATAACGGATCGGCCGCTCGGACACTGCGCGGCAACCTGCGGGGAGATCGCAATTTGGCCCGGATTTCGATTGCGGCGCTGATGCGCCGGACACGCAAGACGACGCCGCTCGCCGGACTTTTCGGCTTCAGGGTCGAGAAGATCAGCCCGCGCAGCGTCATTGTACGGCTGCCGTTTCGCCGCGATTTCGTGCGCGCCGGCGGCACGGTCAACGGACCGGCGATGATGGCCGTGGCCGACTATGCGATGTACGTGGTGGTCATTCGTGCCATCGGCGCGCGCGGCGAGGGGGCGGTGACGAGCAGCCTCAACATCAATTTCCTGCGCCGGCCGCCGCCGGTCGATATCGTCGCGCATGGGCGGATGATCCGCTGCGGCAAGCGCCTGGCTTTCGGCGAGGTGACGCTCTATGCCGAGGGCGAACGCGAGCCGGTGGCGCATATCACGGTCACCTATTCGGTGCCGCCCGGCATTGAAAAAGTGTCCCACAAAGCGCCATAGAAAAAAGCCGATTAGATTTACGGTAATATAATACCGTTATCATAATATAATTGATTTATATGCGGTTTTAGGCGTTGACAGGCGTAAGGTGGATAAAGATACTCCGCCGCCTTGGACGGCATTTTTGCCGTCATCTGAATTCCGGTGCTGTCATGAAAACGACGATATCCCTGAGCACGGCCGAAGCCGCCAAATCGAAGAAATGGTACCTGATTGACGCCGAGGGCGTCATTCTCGGGCGCCTGGCCGCTTTTATCGCCACCCGGCTCAAGGGCAAGCATAAGCCGAGCTACACGCCGCACGTCGATTGCGGCGACAATATCGTTGTCATCAACGCCGAAAAAATCCGCCTGACCGGCAACAAGATGCGCGACGACGTTTTCTACTGGCACACCGGCCATGTCGGCGGGGTGAAGGAGCGTACGCCGCGGCAAATCCTGTCGGGCAAGTTTCCCGAGCGTCTGATCGTCAAGGCCGTGGAGCGGATGATGAAGAAGGAAAGCCCGCTCGCCCGGGCGCAGATGCGTAACCTCAAGGTCTATAAGGGGGCCGAGCATCCGCACGCCGCCCAGCAGCCGGCGGCGATCGACCTCGCCAAGCTCAACCCGAAGAACAAGAGGAGCGCCTGAGCATGGCCGAGAAGGAAAAGGCGTCGGTCGTGTCGTCCACCCGCACCCTGGCCGATCTCGCCATGGCGAGCGCTGCTGCGGCTGTCGTCCCACAGGAACTGCCCGAGCCGCAACGCGACGCGCAAGGTCGTTCCTACGCCACCGGCAAGCGCAAGAACGCCGTCGCCCGCGTGTGGATCAAGCCCGGCACCGGCAAGATGACGATCAACGGCCGCGACCAGCAGGTCTATTTCGCCCGGCCGGTGCTGCGCATGCTGCTCCGCCAGCCCTTCGTCGTCGCCAACCGCGCCGACCAGTTCGACGTGTGGTGCACGGTCACCGGCGGCGGGCTGTCGGGACAGGCGGGTGCGGTGCGCCATGGCGTCAGCAAGGCGCTCACCTATTACGAGCCGGAACTGCGCCCTGTGCTCAAGGCCGGCGGCTTCCTGACCCGCGACAGCCGCGTGGTCGAGCGTAAGAAATACGGCCGCGCCAAGGCCCGACGCAGCTTCCAGTTCTCGAAGCGTTGATCGAACACGCCCCCGGAGGGGCGCAGGCCGAAAGGGCGTCCCTCCCCGGGGCGCCCTTTTTGCTTTCGCCGCATGGCGCGGCTATCTTGGTCGGGGAAGGTTGTCATGAAGAACGGCAAGAGCGCATCGAACCGGATCCGGGTCGGCATATTGGGGGCCAGCGGCTATACCGGGGCCGAGCTGGTTCGCCTGCTCGCCCATCATCCGCGGGTCGAGATGCGCCTGCTCACCGGCGACCGCGCGGCGGGGCAGACGCTGGGCGCGGTGTTTCCCCATCTCGGCCACCTCAACCTGCCCAAGCTGGTGAAGATCGACGATGCCGATTGGTCGCAGCTCGACATGGTGTTCTGCGCCCTGCCGCACGGTACGACGCAGAGCGTGATCAAGGCCCTGCCGCGGGTGCTGAAGGTGATCGATCTGTCGCCTGATTTCCGGCTCGCCGATGTCGAGGCCTATGCGAAATGGTACGGCCATGCCCATCGCGCGCCGGAGTTTCAGAAAGAAGCGGTGTACGGCCTGACCGAACTGGCGCGGGCCGAGGTCAGGGCGGCGCGGCTGGTCGCCAATCCCGGCTGCTATCCCACCTCGGCGCAGTTGCCGCTGGTGCCGCTGCTCGAAGCCAGGCAGATATCGGCCGACGACATCATTATCGATTCGAAATCCGGCGTCACCGGCGCCGGCCGGGCGGTGAAGGAGGCGAACCTTTTCACCGAAGTGGCGGAAGGCATCCACGCCTACGGCATCGCCAACCATCGCCACACGCCGGAAATCGAACAGGGCCTGAGCCTCGCCGCCAAACGGCCAGTATCAGTCAATTTCACGCCGCACCTGATGCCGATGAATCGCGGCATCCTGTCGACGATCTATGTCCGGCTGGCCGATGGCGCGACGGCGGCCGATCTGCGCGCCACGCTGGCCAAGCGTTATGCCGGCGAGCCGTTCGTGCGCCTCGCGCCGGAAGGGCTTTCGCCGGCCACGCGCCATGTGCGCGGCTCCAATGCCTGCCTGATCGGCGTGTTTGCCGACCGTTTGCCCGGCCGGGCGATCCTCGTCTCGGTCGAAGACAATCTGGTCAAGGGCGCCTCGGGCCAGGCGGTGCAGAACATGAATGTCATGTGCGATCTCGACGAAACGGCCGGGCTCGCGCAGGAAGCGCTGTTTCCCTAAACCATGAGCGGCCTGATCCTGCCCTATCGCGGCCGCAGGCCGCGCATCGCCGATGACGCCTTCGTCGCCGAAAACGCGACCGTGATCGGCGATGTCGAGGTGGGGGCGCGCGCCAATCTATGGTTCGGCGTCGTGGTGCGCGGCGACATGCGCTCGATCCGCATCGGCGCGCGCACCAATGTCCAGGACGGCAGCGTCATCCATGTGTCGAGCCGCGACGGCGGCGAAACCGTGATCGGCGACGACGTGACCATCGGCCATCTGGCGCTGATCCACGCCTGCACGCTCGAAGACGGTTGTTTCATCGGCATGAAGGCGTGCGTGATGGACCGCGCCGTCGTCGAGGGCGGGGCGCTGGTCGCGGCCGGCGCGCTGATCACGCCGGGCAAGCGCGTCAAGCGCGGCGAGCTGTGGGGCGGCAGCCCGGCGCGGTTTCTGCGCGCGGTCAACGACGAGGAAAAGGCCTATATGACCGCGCTGCCCGAGCGTTACGCGCGGCTCGGCGCCGAATACAAGGCCGGCGCTTCGGCCGTGCCGGGCGAGGTCGGCGCCTAGGCCGCCAGCGGGTGCTTGGCCGTCAGCCGCCCGGCCAGCGCGCGCAACAGGGCCGCGCCGTCGCCGCGCCACGCGCTGCCATGCATCAGGGCGAGCGTCGTCGGCTCGCTGGATGCCAGACGCTCAAGCAGCGCGCGGCTGTTCGGCGCATGCGCGTAAGGGTCCATGGCGGCGCGGAACTGTTCGCTGGGGCCGAGAATGTCGGTTTCGATCAGCGGTGTGGGCGCGGTGCCGTTGCAGGCGAACAGGTCGCCGCAGAACAGCGTGTGCGTCGTCGGATCGGCGATATAGCCGCATTCCCAGCCATGCGGCAGATGCGGCGCATCGAACCATTTGACCGCGTGCGTGCCGAGGGTCAGCGTCTCGCCGTCGGCCAGGACATGCGGGGGACGATCGGCGAAATCGTCGACCGAGACCATGGCCGCGATCTTGCCGCAGACCGGTTTGGCGAGCGGGGCGGCGGCAAGGAAGCCCCCCAAAACAACCCCTCCTGCAAGTCTCGCTGCGTTCTTCATGATTTTGCCCTCCTTTTCGACACTCCTTAGACGCAGGGAGGGCCGAAAAGGTTTAGCTGCTGCCAGAACCCGAAAACGCCATCG
>JACQAF010000020.1 GCA_016195145.1 Rhodospirillales bacterium | reverse complement strand
TCATGCCGCGCATCGCGGCGCGGGCGAGGCGGAACCCGGCGGTCAGGTTAATGTCGAGAACCTTTTGCCACTCCTCGTCCTTCATCCGCATGGCGATGTTGTCGCGGGTCAGCCCGGCGTTGTTGACCAGGATATCGATCTGGCTGAGCGCCGCCTCGGCGGCCTTGAACAGCGTGCCGGTCGCCGCCGCGTCGGCGAGGTCGCCCGGCACCACCTCGGCGCGCTCGCCAAGATCGCCCTTGAGGCGCTCCAGCGCCTCGACCCGCGTGCCCGACAGCGCGACCCTGGCGCCCTGGCCGTACAACGCCCGGGCGATTGCGCCGCCAATAGCGCCCGAAGCGCCGGTGACCAATGCGCATTTGCCGGATAGATCGAACATGGCGGAATGTCCTAAACGGTTTTGAGGAAAGCTTCGATGTCGGCCGGAGTCTGAACCGATACGCCCGAGACCTCGGGATCGATGCGCCGCGCGAGGCCGGTCAATACCTTGCCGGCGCCAAGCTCGACCAGCGTCGCAATCCCCTGCCCCTTCATCCACAGAACGCTTTCGCGCCAGCGCACGAGGCCGGTTACCTGCTCGACCAGAAGTTTGCGAATCGTCCCGGGATCGCTGACGGCGCTGGCCGTGACGTTGGCCACCAGCGGTATACGCGGTGGCGCGATCGTCACGTCCGCCAGCGCGGCCGCCATCGCATCGGCCGCCGGCTGCATCAGGGCGCAATGAAACGGGGCGCTGACCGGCAGCATGATGGCGCGCTTGGCGCCTTTGCCCTTGGCGATCTCGATCGCGCGCTCGACCGCCGCGCGCGCGCCGCTGATCACCACCTGGCCGGGGGCGTTGTCGTTGGCGGCGTTGCATACTTCGTCTTGCGCCGCCTCGGCGGCGACCGCCATAGCGGCCGGCAGATCGAGGCCGAGAAGGGCCGCCATCGCGCCCGCCCCCACCGGCACCGCCTTCTGCATCGCCTCGCCGCGCAGCCGCAGCAGCCGCGCCGTGTCGGCGAGCGGGATCGCCCGCGCCGCAGCCAGCGCGGCGTATTCGCCAAGCGAGTGCCCGGCGACAAATGTCGCAACCGCGGGCAGATCGAGCTTCGCCTCGTTTTCCAGCACCCGCATCACGGCGAGGCTGACCGCCATCAGCGCCGGCTGGGCATTGGCGGTGAGCGTTAGCTCCGATTCGGGGCCCTCGAACATGAGCTTCGAGAGCTTCTGCTTGAGCGCCTCGTCGACTTCCTCGAACACGGCGCGGGCCGGGGCGAACGCGGCGGCCAGATCGCGGCCCATGCCGACGGCTTGCGATCCTTGCCCCGGGAACGTGAACGCGCGCGCCATGATCGATCAATTCCCCCGCCCGATATGAAGCGCGTCACGTACTTGCCTGCCCCGCCGGTGTCAAGCATTCGTCCAACAGCGAACGGTCAGTGCGGTTTCGCTGGCGATGCCTGGGTACAACGGCTTACTCAACTTATAGCTTAACATCGATAAACAATAAATTACTTTTAATATCAATTTATTAATTGCTAAATCTCATGTTTGAGATGATCTCAAGAAACAATCCATCTACACCAACCAGACGGGCGCGGCGAGGCTCTGGCCAAGGCGACAAATTCACGCTCGACTGCATGGCTTGCACCCCTGCGGTATTTGTGTATAGTCCGCGCCTTCGTTTCCGGCGGGGAGAAATCCTGCCGGAGACTCCTTGCCGGTCCTCTGGTGGGCCGGCTAGGTCCGGGCAGCCGATCGACCCCACTTAAGGGGGCGGCACGGCGCCGGGCCGCAAACAGCCATAAGGAGTCAATCAAAGATGCCGTTCTACGAGAACGTCTTCATTGCGCGTCAGGACCTTGCGACCGCCCAGGTCGATGCCCTGGCCGATGCCTTCACCGCCATCCTCAAGGACAAGGGCGGTAACGTCACCAAGAAAGAATACTGGGGCTTGCGCTCCCTCACCTACCGGATCAAGAAGAACCGGAAGGGCCACTACATGCTGTTCAACATCGATGCGCCGCCGGCGGCGTTGCAGGAGATGGAACGCAACATGCGCCTCAACGAGGACGTTATCCGCTTCCTGACCGTGCGGGTGGATCAGCTTGAAGAAGGCCCCTCGGCGATGCTGCAAAAACGCGATGAGCGTGGAGATCGCGGGGACCGTGGGGACCGCGGAGATCGCGGCGACCGCGGTGATCGTGGCGACCGCGGCGATCGCGGCCCGCGCCAAATGATGGATCGCCCGCGCGGCGGACGTGGCCAGTCGGATGGAGGTGATGCATGAGCGCCCCCGGAGGTTTCGGCGGCGGCCGCCGGCCGTTTTTCCGCCGGCGCAAGACGTGCCCATTTTCGGGCCCGCACGCGCCCAAGATCGATTACAAGGATGTGCGGTTGTTGCAACGCTTCGTCTCGGAGCGTGGCAAGATCGT
Organism: Rhodospirillales bacterium; assembly: GCA_016195145.1. Taxonomy (GTDB): domain Bacteria; phylum Pseudomonadota; class Alphaproteobacteria; order CACIAM-22H2; family CACIAM-22H2; genus JACQAF01. The sequence continues at coordinate 1,317 of JACQAF010000020.1, read as the reverse complement.
GCCGTCGCGCATCACGGCGGTTTCGGCGACCAAACAGCGCGAACTCGCCCAGGCGATCAAGCGCGCGCGTTTCCTCGCCTTGCTGCCCTATCTCCTCTCCTGAGGTAGGAACACGGGAGCCCCGGCCATGCCCGGCTTCACGCTCGTCGCGGTCGGCGCCGGGGTCGCCAGCGCCATGCTCTATTCGTCGCTGCTTCTCGGCGCGCCCGGCGCGCTGATCTTTGCCTATCTCGCGCATCTGCCGCTGTTCGCGGTCGGCTTGTGGGTCGGCGTCGGCGGCGTGCTGATCGCGAGCCTGGCAGGGACCGTCTTCGTGGCGGTCGTTGGCAGCGCAATGCTCGCCGGATTTTTTGCCGTGCTGAACGCGGCCCCGGCGATCCTTTTATCCCGTCAGGCGCTGCTCAACCGGGCGCGTCCCGACGGCAGCACCGAATGGTACCCGCCGGGAAAGCTGGTGCTGACCCTCGCCAGCCTCGCTGCCGGTGCCTTTATCGGCCTGATGGCGTATGTCGGCCCGCAGCAGATCGAGGATACCCTGGCCGAGTTTCTTAGGCGCGGCCTGACCAACATGATGGCCGACGCCCCATCGTCCGACAGAGTCGCCACGATGGCGCGCCAGATCGCGCATTTCTTCCCCGGCATCGTCGCCGCGTCGTGGATGGTGATGGTTGCGGTCAACGGCGCGCTGGCGCAAGGGCTTCTGGTCCGCTTCGGCCGTAACGCCCGTCCTTCTCTCGCGGTGGCCGATATCGAGTTGCCGATATGGCTGGCGGGGGCTGCGGCGATCGCCGCGCTGGGCGCGCAACTGCCCAGTTTTTCCAGCTTCGTCGGCTTTGTCGGCACCAACCTGCTGGTTGTCGCCATCGTCGCTTATGTCTTTGCCGGTCTTGCGGTCGTTCATACCTTCGCGCGGCGCTGGTCGGCGAGCGCGTTCTGGCTGATCGCGGTTTATGTGCTGATGATCACCCTGGGCTGGCCGATTGTGCTCGTGGCCGGGCTCGGATTTATTGAACCCTGGGCCAAGCTGCGACAGCGTTTCGCCGGCGGCCCGCCCCAGAATTCAGGTTGAGGAGACTTCAAGTCATGGACGTTATCCTGCTTCAGAGAATCGAATCGCTCGGCCAGATGGGCGACGTGGTCAAGGTCAAGCCTGGCTACGCGCGCAACTTCCTGCTGCCGCAGAAGAAGGCGCTGCGCGCAACCAAGGAAAACCTCGTCTATTTCGAAAAACAGCGCACTCAGCTCGAGGCCCAGAACCTCAAACATCGTCAGGACGCCGAGGCGGTGGCCGCCAAGGTCGAGGGGCTGAGCGTCGTC
>JACQAF010000281.1 GCA_016195145.1 Rhodospirillales bacterium | reverse complement strand
GCCGATGGCCAGCACCGGGTGCGGCGGCTCCTTCATCGGGCTGCCGTCCTTGCTGTTGACCTGCCAGCCGCAGGGCAGGCCGCCGATATTGTCCTTGGCCATGTCCTCGCCGGTGAAGACGGCGACCGCGCCGGCGGCGGCCTTGGCCTTTCTCAGGTCGATCTTCCTGATCTCGGCATGGGCGTGCGGCGAGCGCAGGATATAGGCATGAAGCTGGCTTGGCCGGTTGATGTCGTCGACATACATGCCGCGACCGGTGAGAAAGCGGAAATCTTCCTTGCGCCGTACGGCGACGCCGATGCCATCCTTGGCCATGACTACCTCCCCCCGGCGCGCATCGCGGCGGCGCCGGCCTGAATCGCCTTGACGATGTTGTGATAGCCCGTGCAGCGGCAGATATTGCCTTCGAGCCATTCGCGGATCTGGTGCTCGTCCGGGTTCGGGTTGCGCGCCACCAGGTCGACCGCGCTCATCACCATGCCCGGCGTGCAGAAGCCGCATTGCAGGCCATGATTGTCGCGGAAGGCTTCCTGCATCGGGTGCAGCTTGCCGTCGGCGGCAAGGCCCTCGATGGTGGCGATCTTGGCGCCCTCGGCCTGCGCGGCCAGAACGGTGCAGCTTTTGACCGAGCGGCCGTCGACATGCACGACGCAGGCGCCGCACTGGCTAGTGTCGCAACCGACATGGGTGCCGGTCAGCCCGAGCTTGTCGCGCAGGAACTGCACGAGCAGCGTCCGCCCCTCGACCTCGCCCGACACGGCCTTACCGTTCACCGTCATTGAAATTTTCGGCATAGATCGCTCCCTGGTATTTTTAAAGCCCGCATGCAGAACAGCCACGGGTGGAAATTAAAGCAAGTCTCCGCCCGTTTGGGCGGCGGCGTCAAGTCCGAGCATCGAGCCGCGAACCGGAAACCGAACCGATGACGACGTTGTGTCTGCCTACCCGCGCGCCAACCACCACCACAGAATGGCGATCACCGCGATCAGCGCCGGTATCCAGATCATCGGCGCAAGCCGGCCGGCGGACATTGCGTTGGCGGGCGTTGCGCCGGTCGGTGTGGCGTGCGCCGCGGCTTCAACGCCGGGCGCGGCCGGTTCGCCGGCGGGCACGGCGACGGCGGCGACAAAGCGATCGAAAAATTCGGCGGCGAGTTTTTGCGCCGTCGCGTCGATCAAGCGCGCGCCGATCTGGGCGATCTTGCCGCCGACGGTCGCCTCGGCCGTGTAGCGCAGCACGGTCGTCGTCGCATCGGCGCTTTCCAGCCGGATGGTCGCCTTGCCCTTGCCGAAACCGGCGACGCCGCCCTGGCCCTCGCCGACGATGGTGTAGCCGTTGGGCGGGTCGAGATCGGCGAGCGTTACCTTGCCGTTGAATTTTGCTTTTACGGGACCGACCTGGAGAACGACCTTGGCGGTCATTTCGGTGTCCGATACGCGCTCGACGCTTTCGCACCCGGGAATGCTGCGCCGAAGAATCTCGGGATCGTTGAGATATTTCCAGACCTGCTCGCGCGAAGCCGGAATCCGATGTTCGCCAGTCATTTGCATGGGTCGCTCGCCCTTCCTCGTCAACGCGGCAGGGTAAAGCGGCATGCCCGGCCGATCAAGCGCCGGGACTACGGCCGCGCCGCGTCGATGGCCCGGCCGAGACCCGCGCGGGGTATCGCGGGGTATCAATGTCCGGGCTGGCCGGTTAAGCTACTGGCCAAAATAGGGTCCGGTAGATTACACTCCGGCAAAATTTTTTAAGGGAGGATAGACGATGCGTCGAATTCTTGTTTCACTGCTGGTTTTTTGCAGCCTCGGGGCGACCGCAGCGAACGCCCAGTTCATCAACATCGTTTCGGGCGGGACCACAGGGGTTTACTACCCCCTCGGCCAGGCGCTGGAACGCATTTACGCGAAAGCGCTGCCCGGCTCGCGCATCCAGCATCAGTCGACGGCGGCTTCGGTTGAAAATCTTAATTTGCTCGAATCCGGCCGGGCCGAGATCGCCCTGACCCTCGGCGATACGCTAAGCCTCGCCTGGAAAGGCGACAAGGAAGCGGGCTTCGCGGGCCCGCTACAGAAGCTGCGCGGCGTTTCGGCCTTCCACTCGAATTACATTCAGATCGTCGCCTCGGCTGAATCGGGTATCAAGACGCTCGCCGACCTCAAGGGCAAGCGGGTGTCGGTGGGCTCGCCGCGTTCGGGGACCGAACTCAATGCGCGAGCGATTTTCCCGGCGGCCGGCATCGACTATAACGGCCCGACCAGCGTCGGCAGCGTTCTCGGCCAGGTGCAGTTCCTGCCGTTCGGGCAGTCGGTCGACCTGATGAAAAATCGCCAGCTCGATGCGACGCTGATCTCGGCAGGGCTGGGGGTGGCGGCGGTCCGCGATCTTGCCGCCTCGGTCGATATCGTACTGATTCCGGTTCCGGCCGACGTCGTCGCCAAGGTCGGCGATCCGGCCTATGTGGTGGGAACCGTGCCGGCGAACACCTATCGCGGCCAGACAACGGCCATTTCGACCGCGCGCATCGCCAACTTCCTCGTCACCCGCGAAGGGGTAAGCGCCGACGTCGTCTATCAGATGACCAAGGCGATGTTCGAAAACCTGCAGACGATGATCGACACCCAGGCGGCGGCGAAGGAAATCAAACTGGAGACGGCCACAGCCGGTATGCCAGTGCCGCTCCATCCGGGCGCCGAGCGTTACTATCGCGAAAAAGGGATCGTTCGCTAATCCGCTCGCGGCGCGGCATGTTACGTGCGCAGGGGACGGCCTAGGCCGTCCCCTGTTTGCGTCTCGGCGGTGTACGGCTGTTAAGCAGAAATGAATCAAGGAAAAATCAAATGACGAGCCAAGCAACCGCCGACGCACGAGCGCCGGTTGTCCTGCCCGATCATGTGCCGCGCCTCGGCGGGCGGGCGGGACAGATCGTGTTCTGGATCGGGGTGGTGTTTTCGGCCTTCCAGATCTACACGTCCGCCTATAATCCGATTTCGAGCATCATTGTCCGTTCGGTCCATGTCGGATTTCTGTTGCTGATGGTGTTCGCCCTGTTCCGCGTTCGTCGCGGGGACGATCGCGACAAGGTTCCGTGGTATGACTGGGCGCTCGGTGCGGCAGGCTTCGCCCTTGGTTTCTATCACTGGATTTTCTACACCGACCTTGTCGTCAGGTCGGATCCCAACCTTCCCGACATGATTGTCGGCACGATCGTAATCGTCCTGGTGTTCGAGGCGTCGCGGCGGGTCATGGGCCTCGCCCTGCCGATCATCTGCTCGCTATTTCTTGCCTTCGCCCTGTTCGGCGATCTGCTGCCGTTTCCCTATGGCCATCGCGGCTACGGGTTCGATCAGGTCCTCAATCAGATGTATCGGGGTGTCGAGGGCATTTACGGCATCCCGATCCTGGTCTCGTCGACATTCATTTTTCTTTTCATCCTGTTCGGCACGTTTCTCGAACATGCCGGCATGATCAAGCTGTTCAACGATATCGCGCTGGGTACGGTCGGGCATGCGACGGGCGGCCCGGCGAAGGTGGCTGTGGTGTCGTCGGGCCTGATGGGAACGATCAACGGTTCGGGCGTGGCCAACGTCGTCTCGACCGGGCAGTTCACCATCCCGCTGATGAAGAAATTCGGCTACCGGGCCGAGTTCGCCTGCGCGGTCGAGGCGACCGCCAGCATGGGCGGGCAGATCATGCCGCCGGTGATGGGCGCGGTTGCCTTCATCATGGCCGAATCGCTCGACATCCCCTATGTCGAAGTGGCGCTGGCGGCGACGATCCCGGCCTTGCTATATTTCGGTTCGGCGTTCTGGATGGTCCATCTCGAAGCCAAGAAAAACAACCTTGTCGGCCTCAAGAAAGAAGACTGCCCGAGCGCGCTCGCCGCCTTGCGCAAGGGCTGGTATCTGCTCTTGCCGCTGGTGACGCTGGTCTATCTGCTGTTCGCCGGCTTCACGCCGCTTTACGCGGGCACGGTCGGCCTTGGTTTTACGGCGGTCTTGATCCTGGCTGGCCGGATGGCAGACCTGATCGGTCCCGTGGTCTTGCGAATTCTGTTCTGGATCGGGCTCGGCTTCGCCGCCGGCACGTATTTCAACTACCAGAACATCAACATCATCATGGCGCTGGTTGCGGCGCTGCTGGCGGTGACGTTTTTCGTTCGCGGCGGACGGACGACGCTCAACATCATGG
>JACQAF010000299.1 GCA_016195145.1 Rhodospirillales bacterium | reverse complement strand
CTTGCGCTCGGGCGCGTGCGGCGGCACACCCGGCCGGCGTTCGGCCGGCAGGGCGTCGACGCCGAGATAGTCGATATAGCGCGCGAGGATCATGCGGGTAACCAGGACCTGCCGCGCGGCGATGCGGTCCCATTGGGTGTTGGCGAAGCGAGTTTCGGCCCGGGCGCGTTCGGCGATGGTGGCGCGCAGGCCGGATCGGCCCGCGCCCTTGACGAGCTCGTCGGCGAAGTCGCGCAATACCTCGCCCGCGATGGCGAAGCGGGCGAGCGCGGTCGGTTGCCCCGGCAGGCGCAGAACCTTGTCGGTCCAGCGGCGGATTACCTCGTCGGCGTATTTTTCGGCGCGGTCCATGGCCGGGGCTCCGCCGGGGCGATCGTCGGCCCCGTTGGTCGCCGACCTGACGCCGAGCCGGCTGGCGATTTTTCCGACATCGGCGCGGGCGCTGACCGAAGCGGAAGCGGCCCGGTCGCCGCCAGTCGTCGCATGCCAGTCGGCAACACCGAGATAGAGCCGCCAGATCTCGTCTTCGTCGAGCTGCAGATAGGCCAGGAACTCGCCGAAGCGTTGCGCGCCGACGCAGCCGAGCAGCCCCTCGACCACGCGCGCGGCGACCGCGCGGCGGCGGGCGCGGCGCTCGTCGTCGTCGCTATCGTGAAAGCGTTCGAGCACGGCGGCCAGCTGGCGCGCCTGCTCCTCGATGCGCTCGCCGATCTGGCGGAGCTTGAGGTCGGGCGCGATGACCCGCGACAGGGCGTCGACCAGATATCCGACGCCGCCATCGAGGACCGCCAGCGCCGCGTCGAATGCCCGGTCGGCGTTGGCGACATGTTTGCGGATCAACGGCGTGTCGAGATAGAAGCCGCGCATCTTGTCGACGAAGGGCTTCACATCCGGTTCGACGCCGATCTCCTTGCCGTCGCGATAGCGCATCAGATGCTTCTGCTCGACCGACGGGTTGCGCAGCCAGAAGACGTTGTCGAACGGCGCGTCGGGGGCGTTCCAGGCGCTCGGCCAGCCCTTGGCCTGGAAATACTTGAGCAGCCATTCCTCGATCCGGCCCCGCCAGCGTAAGCGCCGCGAATTGTCGTCCTGGCCTTCGGATTTCCTGAACTCGTCGTCGAATTTGGTGAAGACCAGGAACAGCGTATTCGGGTTCGCCGCCCGCGCCGCCGGCGTTTCGCCGAGCATGAGGTCGATCCAGTGATTGACCAGGGGGGCGGTGGCGTTGACCTCCTGGTTGCCGCTCGGCAGGCAGAGCAGCATGCCGGTGATTTCGCGCTCGGCGGTGAAGCGCTCGATCATGTAGCCGACCTTGCCGCGCAGCAGGAACGCGGCGAGCGGATTGGTGGTGCCCGATTTCTGCACGTCGGCGTTCTTGAGCGCCTCGTCGATCTCGGTGACGCCAAGGCGGGTGCGCGTGCCGGGAAAGTCGAGAACGTCGACATGCTCGAAAAACGCGTAAGGCGGTTCGTGGAGCGATAACTGCAATTCGGCGATCAGCGCCGCGACCAGCGAGCGGGGCAATTCGACCTTCGTCGCCGCGCGGCCGTCGCGGCCGACGGCGAGAGCGAGTAGCCGGTCGTCGGACTTGCCGAGCAGTTCGAGCGTCTGGACATTGACAATGCTGTCGGTGCGCCGCGTCACGTCGTTGCCGCGAACATCGACCAGCGCCTCAAGCGGGCAAAACGCTTCCTCGCAGAAATCGAGGCGCGCGAGCGCGCCGACCAGCGACACGTAAAGCCCAGTGAAGGCGTCGAGGTCGCCCCATAGCAGGGCGAACAGCCGGGCCCGTCCATCGATGTCGAGCCGCCCGACGAGCCGGGCGGCCCGCTCCCAGTATCCGGCTGCGGCGAAATCGCGGACCATGTTGGGAAAATTATCGTGGTAATAGTCGCGAACGTCGAACACGTCGCTCGCGCCCGTGCGCCCGCCCGCCGCGCCGGCGCGGGCTTCCAGTTCGCTCAGGCGCTCGTCGATCGCCGCCCGGTCGGCCAGGCGGTGCCTGGTGCGGTGCTGATCGAAATCGTACTGGAACGAATTGACCAGGATCTTGACGACGTCCGGTTCGGAAAACAGGCGGACGCGGATCGGAAACGCGGCGTCGGCCGGCGGCAGGGCGGTTGAAAACCGGGTCACCTGGCCGGTCGATTCGCGCTCGTTCTGCGGATTGATCTTCTCGATAAAATTTATCTTTCGGCCGGCGAAATCGACGGTGAACGGCTGATCGCCCCGGCCGTCCTGTCCCTTGCGCCGGCCGAAGGAATTGACCAGATACGATTTTCCGGCCTGGCTCGGCCCGAACACGCCGATGCACATCCGCCGGCCGGCGGCCCGGCCGAGGCGCCGCGCGGCGTTTTCGATCCGCTGCAGCTTTTCGGTAAGCGCCGTCGCGCGCTGATCGACGGCGGGCGAATCGCGCCGGGCGTCGGCGATCCAGCCGATGGCGTCGGCGGCGGCCTTTTCCACCTGCACGCAGCGCTGAACCAGGATTTCGCTCGTCGACATTGCGGCCCCTATCTCAGCGCCCCGGTTTCGAACCAGTAGCCCTCGGCGGTGTTGAGCGTTTGCAGGCGCAGGAAAAGCGGCGGATTGTCCTGCGGGATGGGAACCGGGCGCTCG